>NZ_AP043822.1:0-217389 GCF_055380375.1 Nocardioides sp. DN36
TCTGGAGTTGCGACAGTGCTTCGCGCACTGGAACGCGGGAGACACCGAATCGCTCGGCGATGTTCGCCTCGATGAGGCGATGGCCGGGCTCCATCTGCCCGCTGAGGATGTCGTCGCGAAGTGAACGCGAGATCAGGTCCCGCGGAGAGGCGAGGTCGTCGGGAATCACATCGCGAGCCTAGGCCGTGTTGATCAAGAGGTTTCGCTCCCGGCTGGGTGAGTCTTAAGCGGTGACGCGACAGGAGATCTCTGACGAGGTGTGGGCCGTGATGGAGCCGTTGATGCCGACGGCGTCCGAGAGGTCGAGGCCGTGGGCGGATCATCGGTTGGCTGTCGAGGGGATGGCGTGGAAGTACCGCACCGGGGCTCCGTGGCGTGACGTTCCGGAACGGTTCGGGAAGTGGAACTCGATCTACAAGCGGTTCAACCGGTGGGCCGGGGACGGCACCTGGCAGAAGCTGCTCACCGAGGTGCAGAAGCAGGCCGACGCCGCCGGGAGAATCGACTGGGTCGTCTCGATCGACTCCACGATCGCTCGTGTGCATCAGCACGGCGCGACCCTGAAGCGGGACACAGGGGGCTCTGCCGAATCACAAGAATCCGTGGTTCGAGCCGCCTGATCACGGGATCGGACGCTCCCGTGGCGGGCTGACGACCAAGCTGCACCTGGTCTGCGACGGTCGCGGCCGGCCGCTGGGGATGATGATCACCGGCGGGAACATCAACGACACCACGATGATGACCGCAGTACTCGAGGACATCCGCGTCCCCCGCGACGGGAAGGGCAGGCCACGGACCCGCCCGGACCGGGTGCTCGCCGACAAGGGGTACCCGTCGAAGGCGAACCGTGCTTGGCTCCGCGACCGCGGTATCGCGGCGACCATCCCGGAGCGTGATGACCAGGTCGCGCACCGCCGCAAGAAGCCGGGCCGGCCGATCGACTTCGGCGAACAGCAGAAGGAACGCTACAAGGGCCGCAACGTCGTCGAGCGCTGCTTCAACCGGCTCAAGCAGTGGCGCGGCATCGCGATGCGCTCCGACAAGCTCCTCCGCAGCTACCGAGCCGCCGTCAGCCTCGCCGCGACGCTCATCTGGATCAAATCAGACTTGATCAACACGGCCTAGAGCGGTCGGGCACCAGGTTTGGGTCACAGCCTCAGCGTATGCAGCGGATCGGCTCGTGGAGCGCGCCAGTGCAGGATCCTGCACTGGCGCGTCCCGCGTGCCGATCGGGGCGAGGAACGCGACCAGAGCGTGATGATCAGTCGGATCAGTGCACCGGCTCGGGGTGCTCCTCCGATCGTGGTCGCGTGGGGGGCCAGGATGGGGCCTCACCATTGGATAGTCTCCGCGTCATGAGCAATCCGTTTGCGAGTGAAGGACGCGCCTTATGCCCTCGGTGTGGGTACGGCGTTGAGGTTGAGCAGTCGCCTGACGGTTCAGATTGGTATGCCGGAATATGTGGGAACTGCCAGTCTGGCGACAACCAAGTCGAGGGGACGGCCGAAGACTTGGAGATCGATCCTGAGGACGTACCGCCGGCGCTGCGGCACGGGTAGAAGAGCCGACTCTTCGGGTCCGTGTGCCGATGGGCTCGCGGAGCCGCCAGTACGGGATCGGCTCGCGGAGCGCGCCAGTGCGGGATCGTCACGGGTGACATAGCGCAAAAAGGGTGCGCCGCAGCGAGCAACCGTCAGGCCGGCGGGACGTCTTCTCTCCGAGTGCGGCATCCTGTGTCTCTAGCGGGGAATCGATCCCCAGTGTCAAGTCGGAGGAACAACAGGTTGAGTCACTTCACCATCGATCTTGAGGACAAAGCCGACCTGGTGCTGCGCGAGCCGTGGACAGTCGATGGGATGCACGCGCTCATTACGAAGAACCTCGACCGGCTGCGCAACTGGGAATCTTGGGCTCAGGGGGAACAGACTCGCGATGGGCTTGAATGTTTCACCAACCACCAGCTCAGCGAATGGGTCGCCGGACGCAGCCTGCCCGCGGCGATCCGGCAGAACGGAGCGCTGGTCGGCTCCGTTGGAGCGCGCATCGACTTGTACGCAGGAGTTGCTGACCTCGGCTACTGGATCGATGCCGATCAGGAAGGCCGCGGTCTGGTTACTCAAGCATCGCGCGCAGTCATCGATCACTTGCGCAACGATCGGGGGCTCCGTCGCATCGAGATCCGGGCGGCCGTCGGCAACACACGAAGCCGCGCGGTCGCCGAGCGTCTCGGCTTCGAGTTCGAGGGTACGCTGCGCCGCGCTCAGCAAGTCGGCGAGACAGTCCACGACGTTGCTCTATACGCACTGACCTGACCCTCGCTCCGGAACGACCGATCCAGCGCCAGGCACGGCCCCCGGACCGCTGGCGTCAGCGTCGCCGTTAGCCGAACCCACAACGGTGAAGCCGCAGACCTGACCGCTCGCCACCACTCCAACGTCCCGGATAACCCGTCCGGAGAGGTTCCCTGTGACGGCTCCCCATCCGGAGCGAGAATGCCCCTCACCGCGACCTCCCTGAACCTGAGCGTCCGCACATGCTCGGCGAGGTTGCGTATGCTCAGGTTCGTCGCAGAACCGTCAAAATTCGTGCGAACTTCTAACGAGCCGGGTCGATCGCGTCGTTGGTGTAGGTCAGCCGCTTCTCCAGAGGGGTCAGCAGGGTCTGGACCTTGTACCGCTGGTCGCCCACCATCCACAGGGCGCGGCCCTTCTCCTGCATCGCCCAGTTGGTGATGACGCTCTGCTGCATCTCCGAGAGACCCATCAGGCGGCCGAGCTCGTCAGCGACCGACTCGTCCTGGCCCATCAGGATCCGGACGTCGGAGAGGTTGAGGAGGTCCTTGGCGATCTGGGCGGCTTGGCTGCCTTGGTCGCCGGCCGAGAGCGGGTCGGAGGGCTTGTGGTAGGTCACCAGCTGGATGTCGCCCTCAGTGCGGGAGAGCCTCAGGTTGGCGTCCAGCGCCATCACCGCATCCAGCGAGAGCCGCGTCTGCAGCCACGCCTCGTCGCGGAGCACGATGCGCCGGTCGCCCGCCGATGCGGTCTCCCGCATGCCCTGCCCCCAGGAGTTCAGGCACATCAGCGCGATGCCCACGGCGACCTTGTTGCCGGTCTCGTGCAGCGACCGCAGGGACAGGGTCTGGATCGGTGCCCGCCAGTCGGGGTGGAAGGTCGACTCGGTGTCGAACATGCCCTGCAGCGATCCTTCGCACAGGGCGCCGAGGGCGTCTCGCAGCGGCCGGGTGCCGTCGAAGAAGTCTTGCCGGGAGGAGTATCGACAGTCCGACACGAGATCGTCGCTCGGCGTGTCCAGTGCCGCCCACACCTGCGGGATCGTGACCGGCGTGAGTCGGGAGGCACCCACCGACCAGCCCGTCATGTGCCGTAGCACCTTGTTGATGACCCGCTCCTCGGTCGGGGTGAAGGTCACCCCTTGGGAGCCGATCAGGCCGCGGATCAGGAACAGCCAGCGGTTGAAGATCACGTTGGCGCGCCGGTGCTGCTCCTCGCGTGTCTGCTTCTCCCAGTCCACCCCGAGTGGGCCGAGGTCGAGCGGGTTGATCCGTCCGGCGAGGCCCGGGCCGATGCGGAACGGCTCCACTCCGAGGAACCTGGCCAAGTCCTCGTACTCGTCCTTGACGTCGCCGAGCACCAGGGACCGGTAGCCGTAGCGGATCATCCTGAGCATGAACGCCTTCACGGTGGCCGACTTCCCGCGGCCCGGCTTGCCGAAGATGAAGATGTTCGGGTTGGTCACCGGGATTGAGTCGTCGAGGACCCAGCCCATCGGGTCGCAGTAGAACTTGCCGCCCGAGAGAACGTCGTAGCCCATCTCCGCACCCCACGGCGGAAGCCCGTCGCCGGAGATCAGCGGCCACAGGACCGGGGTCTCCTCCGAGGTCATCTGGTAGCCGGCCAGTGGCGGCATCGTCGCGGCCCACCCGTGCCCCATGCGGCGGACGCCGTTGGGTTTGACCGAGCCCGGGAACAGCTTCTCCGCCGGCGGCTCCTCGACCGGTGCCGCCTTGCGCGGCATCGTGGTCCCGAAATCCGACAGCAGGTCGTCGATCGTCCGCGCCGCCGGCCGGGAGGTCTTCCCTCCACCTCGAGCGGGGCTCTTGGTCGCCGCCACGCTCACCACTCCCCCGTGGCGCCGGGCGAGCTCGCTCGCGCCTGGTGGCACGTGAGAGGGGCGACAACCTGCCCGGCGTACGCGGACAGCGTCCTCCGTCGGTTCTTGGGCGTTCGGGCCCTCGGTCGTGTGGACATCACAGGCTTCCCTTCCAGGCGGCTGCTCCCATGCCCCGGAGAAGCAACCGCCCGGCCGCCAGATCGGACATCTGACGACCGGGCAGTTTTATGGGCCTTGCCGGTCTGCGTGCTTCTCGGGTTAGCGGCGCTTCTTCGGCAGGCCCACCCCTAGCGGGATGGCCGACACGGCGAACGCCGCGTCGTGTGCCCCGTCGAGGGGGAGCGGGGTGAATCCACTGATGCGGATCGAGGCGTCGAGTCGACGGCCGAAGTCCTGCACGTTCCAGCCGGCCGGAACAGTGACCGAGACTGCGGAGGACACCTTGACCAGCGAGCGGCCCATCTCGAGCTTCTCGTCTCGCTCGTGCAGGCTGCCGACCGACTGACGGTCCTTAGCCCGCTCGACCTTGCCGACCTTCGTGCGGATCGTGCCGGCCATCACGGCCGACATCTGCGCCCGGCCGGTAGCCCGGTCGGCGGCCTGTTGCGAGACCGGCCGGTAGAACACGGTGAGCGCGCGACGCTCGCCCGGCTGGGAGGGCACCAGCACGCGCGCCAGCGCACCCATCCGGGCACCTTTGCGTGGCAACAGGATCGTGGAGGAGATCGACTCCCATTCGCCATGCCGGTAGGACCGCAGGGCGGTCGACGCGTTGGTCGGGCCGGCCGCCCCAAGCGGCACGCCGGCCGCGATCGAGGGGTCCTCGCGGTGGTGGATCGCCGCGTCCGCGAGCGCGGGCGCATCGCCTGGCTCGAATCCGGTCCGGATCGCCACGGCGAGCTCGGAGCTGTCCAGCCAGTTCACGCGCGTACATCCGATTGAGCCGGTCAGCCGCGCCTCGACCTCGGCCAGGACCGAGTACAGGATGCGCGCCCGACCCATCACGCCGCGGCCGGCGCGCTTGGCGTCCTTGTTGATGACGTCCTCACGAACCACCACGGTCACGAATGCTTCGCGCCGGACCGCTGCGCCGGCGGTCATCGCCTCCAGCTGGGCGTTGACCCGGGCCGACACCTCCGGCTCGTCGGGGCGGGCGTTGTGCCGCACCCACTCGTCGCGCTCCGTGCCGTCGTCGGGGATGGTGCGCACCTGCACCACGATCAGGTCGATCTGGTTACCGGCGGTCGCAGCCTCCATCATCTCGGTGAGGCCTGCGCCCATGCGGAACCGGTCGGCGTCGTCGCTCATCCCGATGCCGGGGTGCACGACCCGCGCAGTGGCCGCCCAGGTGCGGGTCGCATGGTTCTGAATGATCGCCGGGCGCGCGGTCTGCCCGGTCATGGGCGGGCCGTCGTGGATCTGGATGCTCGCCAGGATGCCGGGCAGGTCTGCCTCGCCCGCGTCACCGTCGTCCTCCTCGTCGTCGGCGTCGCCCAGGTCGAGGTCGCCGGCAGCAGCCTTGGACTGAAATCGGGACCAACCGAACGCTGCCCCGGCCAGGTGCCGGAACAGCACGCCGATCCATTGGAAGGCCGAGTGGCCCCGGATCGGCAGGCAGATCAACAGGGCAACTAGGCCCCACATGGGGACGAGACCCACCAGCGCGAGCCATTGCCCGATGGCGATCGCCATCCAGGTCGGGAACCCGGCGGCTAGCACCATGAAGAACTGCGGGCCGGTGAGGCCGAACAGCCAGGCCTGTCGGTCGCGGGTTGCTGATGCTCCGTAGACGCTCATGCGATAAACGCTCCGTCCTCAACTGCGACCTGAGCCTCGGGGGGAAGGTCGTTGGCGACGCCGTCGCCGTTGGTGTCGTTGAGCGGCCGGAGCTTCTGCCCCGGCTGCCCCTGTCGCTTCTGCTTGGGGGTGTGGTCGGTCGGGTAGTAGCCCTGGTTGCCGATGCCGGACTGGCCGAGCACGTCGACACTCATCGAGGCGCCGGCCTGGGCGACCTTGCCCGTCTTCTCCATCGCGCCGCCGACCATCCCGCCGACCTTGCCGCCGAACTTCTTGAACCCCGAGGACTGGAACCGGTTCGCGGTTTCAGCCTCAGCACCGTTCTCGGAGCTGGTGCGACCGTCCGACGCGGTCTCGCTTGCAGCGCCCGAGCCGGTGGCCTGGGCGCCGGCGCCCTTGCCCTTCAACAGCCCGGCGGCGCCACCGTTGGCGTCCATCGTCGAGCGGAACGACGCCCCCGAGGCGGTGCCGGGATCGACGAAGGCCAGCAGCCGGAACAGCACCAGCGGCATGAAGCAGGCCACCAGCATGATGATCGAGCCCACCACGGACATGCCGATGTTTTCCGACGTCGACGCGAAGTGCAGCGGGTTGTTCCCGAGCCCCTGCTCCTCACCGTCGGGCATGCCGGCCCAGGCGAACTGGGTGCCCATCCCGACCACGAGCGCCAGCAGCGGCTCCATCAGCACGCAGGCCAGGAACCAGCGGACGGACTTCCACATCCACGACTTGGTGCCCTCCGACAGTGCTCCTGCGGCCGCCATGGGCATGGTGGCCACCAGGATGAGTAGCGCCGCCGAGCGCACCATCATGATCACCATGTGGCCGAATGCGGCCGGGATCAGGATGAACAGCGCACAGATGCCGAGCGTGGCTGCCTGGGTGGTGCCCGAGACGTGGTCGACGAATCCGTCTCCGGCTGCGTAGCCGGAGAAGCTGTCGACGTCGAGCAGGGTGTTCAGGATGCCCTTGGTGAGTCCGGAGGCGGCGGCGATGAACCCCGCGCTCACGGTGACCCAGCAGGACAGGACGACGCCGTACTGGACGACGCCCGCCGCCAGGGTGCCGAACCCGCGGCCGTCCTGCCTGATGACCGCGAGGCCGATCTGGCCGAACGCCATCACCAGTGCGATCACCAGCGCGATCCACAAGGTGACCGAGTACAGCTTGGCCAGGTCGGGGTCTGCCACGTTGGGGGTGAAGTTGTCGATCAGACCGAAGGCGGTCTCGAGCAGCCACAGGGCGCCCGACCAGATCGCCATCATCATCGACGTGAACCCGTCGGCCAGGCCCTCCTTGGCCTGGTCCCCCAGCCAGTGCAGCGGGTTGAGATCGACCATCGGGACGATGCCCGCAATCGTGTCGGCGCTCATGACTGCGGCACCTCCAGCCACTGGTAACCGGCGTCGAAGGATGCCTGCGAACCGGGCCACAGCGACGGAGCCGGCGCCGGCTCCTCCCCTTCCCCGATCACCCACCGGCCGTCATGCCACACCATGCGCTGGCAGTCGGCGGCCGCGACCTGCTGCGGCTGCCCCGCCGCCGTGGTCGCGGTGACGATGAAGTCGATGCACGGGATGACGAAGTCATCACCGACCGTGCCCTTGATGAACCCCATCTTCGGCTCTGCGCCGATCGTGATCGTGTTCTGCGCCTCTGAGGACATTCCGGCCGACTCCAAGAGTGCGGCCAAGCCCTGCACCCCCGACCAGCTCTCCGCCGTCGGACCGCCGGGCGCGGCCCACGCTGTGATGACCTCTTGGGCAACCCGAACCGACGCGGAGGTCAGCGCGGTCGTGTCGATGGCGGCCAGCTGAGCCAGTGCACCCTCCGGGGTGTGCGGGAAACCGGTGGCGACACCGACCTCTCCAACCTCCATGGGTGCCGGGATCTCGATCGTGCCGGTCTCGCCCGACGACAGACTTCCCGGCTGTGCGGCCTCCAAGGGAGCTTCAGGCAGTTGCTTGGCGGCGAGCTGGTCCTGGTCAGACTGCGCCGAATCGGACCCGGTGGCGCCGCCAGCCGAGGAGCCGCTGAGCATGCTGACCACCGACCACAGGCCGCCGGCCGCCATGGCGAGCACCACGACAACCACGGATCCCAGCAGGATCTGAAGTCGACGGCGGGTCCACTCGGTGTCGGGGTCGACCAGCTTCGACTGGTAGACGTGGCGGGTCCGGTCGAACATGTCAGCAGCCGTTCCCGACGATGCCGTTGAGGATTGCGTAGATGCAGACGAACGCGATCGCGCCGATCACCGTCCAGAACAGGCCCGACGCGCCGATCTGCGCGGCCCTGCCCATCTGGCCGAACTTCCCGACGATCAGCGCCCCCGACGAGGCGAAGCCGGCGCCGATGATGATGGCGATCACGCCGTACTTGACCCAGCCGAGGATGTCGTTGACGTACGGCTTCACCCCTGTCGGGGCCTGAGCGCACACGTTGCCGACGCCTTCGGCCTTGATGTTTCCGGCGGCCGCGAGCTGGGTGGCGACCTCGGAGATGGTCTCGATGATCATTTCTCTCCTTCTTCCTCTCAGGTCCGGTTCGCCGTCAGCGGTCCGGTGATGGTGGTGATCCGCTCCAGCAGGCGCTGGGAGGGGCTGGTGAACTGCTTGGGCAGCGGGTCGGGGCCTAGGCCCGGCAGCGCCTTGGCGGGCAGCAGCGGGGCGAACAGGACGGCCTCTTGCTCTCGCGCGGTGCGCAGCAGCCGGCCGGCCGGTGCGAACTCGCGGTCGCTCCAGCGGCTCGCGCCCACGACGACGATCACGACCCCGTCTGCGGCGAGCTGGTCCTCGAGGTCGGCCAGCGCCGCCTCGGTCTGGCTCAGCGCGAGTCCATGCGGTCGGGTCACCAGGACCTCGACACCCGCGGGGGCCGTGGCGACCCAGGAATCCACACCGGCGGTGCGGAGCTCCCGCATCGACCAGCCGGCGTCTAGAACCGTCAGGTCGACGCCGTCCACGGGCCGTGGGCTGGGCACCTCTCCGGGGATCCGAACCGGGTCCTCGACGCGGTCGATGATCACGCCGTCGCCGCGGCGGCCGCGGCGCCATCCTTCGGCGGCGCCGAGTTCGGTGACCGTGGCACCCAGCAGCCCTGACCAGGCGGGCGCGGCCGCATCAAGCACCCGGGTGCGCACACCGGCGGCGTCGGCGACATCGGCCAGGGCGAGCGCGATCGTCGAGGCGCCTGCACCGGCGTTGGCTGCTCGAACCCGCACGAGCGGGCCGGGCACTGTCGATACGGTCCCGGCGCCCGGGGTGCCCGCGTTGCCTTCGACACGCTGGGCACGTTCGCTGTCGCCGTTGACGCTGGGGGTGCTGACCTCGCCGGTCGGCTGCTGGTCGTGGTCTTCGACCGCCCCGGTCGTCACTTGGGGCCGCGTGGCGGTGGAGAACTGGCCGGACGCGAGCGCGGCGGCCGCGGCCTGGAGCTCCCGGGTGGAGTACCGCGTCGTGGTGCTGGTGCTCATCGTGCGGTCTCGATCCTGGCGGCCCGAAGCCGCAGCGCTTCGCGCAGCACATCGGCGGGCGTGTTGCGGAGCACCTCACGTGCCTCGGCCGCCTCCTCGGCGTCGGCGCGCAGGCGGGCGATCATCTGCTCGATATCGCTCAGAGCGTGGTCGACGCTGTGGGTGGCCACCACGTCCAGCAGCTGCGCGACGACCTCGGGGGTCGGCTCGGAGATGGTGACTGCGCTGTGTGCCTGCTCGCTCATGTTCGGAGAAGCAACCGCGCCCTGTCCGGATCGGACAGGGCGCGGGAAAGTTCTTCGATAAAGCCGACCGGCGTGGTCAGGCGATGGCGGCCAGGTACTTCGGGGCGGCGTCTCGGAGGCGGGCGGTGGTGCGGTCACGGCGACGGCGAATCGTCCGCATCGCGACGCCGTGGCGCTCGCCGACGACCCGCTGGGCCTCCTCGCGAGCCATGCCGTCGTTCTCAGCGGCGAGCAGCTCCACGAGCAGATCGATCTCCTCGGTGGCGACAACGCCGACTTCGCGCGCCCAGATGAGCAGGTCGGTCAAGTCCTCGACCGGGTCCTCGACCTCGGGCGCGGCGGTGAGCGCGTCCCGATCTCCGGCGTTGTGCACCCAAGTGTCGTTCGTCGAGCTGCCCTGAGCGTTCTCGGTGACGCGGCCACCCTCCAGCGACGTCGTCGCGACGCGAGAGACCATGCCGGCTGCAGGGCGGCTGAGGCGCTGCCGGGTCCTCCGCAGCAGGTAGGTGGCCGCGTGCGAGCCCAGCTGCGGCTCGGCACCCTTGACCTCCTCCCACACCGTTGCGTTCACGTCGTCGATCTCGCACAGGTCGCTCAGAGTCATGGCCACCCGGTTCACACCGTCCTCGAGCAACACCGCGACCGCGAGGGCGGCGTCGTCATCGTCGGCGCCGCGACGGGACCCGAGAGCGGTCAGGCCGGCCACCACCTGGTAGCAGCGCTCGTCGCGGCGGCGCCATGCCTCCCGAGCCTCCTCGAGACTGGCGAACCCGGCGAGACGGGGTTCGGCCTGCTGCCACTCGGCCCATTTCCCGGACCGCTCCAGGCTGCCGATGACCGAGGTGGCCAGGCCGCTTTGGGCTCGGCGTCGCTGGTGCTCCCCTTCGCTCCAGGACGGCCGCGAGACCGGGCTGTGGGATGCGGCACCGACGGTGACCTCGTAGGTGGGGTGACTGGCCGACATGGCGGTCCTCCGAGACAGGCGATCAGGACGCGCCTACTGCAGAACCGACCCCTCACCACCCCGCTCACCAAACCCGCTCACCAGCCGCCTGAGCGGCCTGGTGTCCGCTCACCAAACCCGCTCACCAAACACAAAACCGCAGGTCAGAGTGGGTGCGGTCGCCCACCAGTCGACTCCGGAAGAAAGTGGGAAAAGTTTGGCGACGGGCCTCGCGATGACCCCGAAATAGACCCGGCCCCGTCTCACCGAACCGGTGAGACGGGGCCGAAACGCCGTCCGATAAGGATCTCGATGGGGCTATCCAGCAGCCCAGTCCCGTTGGTCTAGGACCGTCTCCGTACGCGCCGGGAGATCCTCGTCGAACCGGTCCACCACGTTTTCGCGCACCAGCTCGTCGGCAGCCGCACGACCCGACTCGGCCTCTGCGGCTGCGGCCAGATCCAGCCACGCCACGTCGCTGTATGGGTTCGCCTTGCGCGCCGCCTCGCATGCCAGCCGGACAAGGTCCGTTCGGCCCTCGGTGACAGCCCGGGTCGCAAGGACGTGGGCCACCTTCTGGATCGCCGAGCTCATGATGTCGTCGTGCCGCTGGCCCTTGAACAGCCACGGGAAGCGGCGGTCGGTCGAGGCCTCGAACGGCGCGCCGTCGACCAGCGACAGCGCGGTCACCAGGTCCTCTTCACAGCCCGCGTCACCCCGCTTCCGGGCTCGGAAGTGAAGGCGGCGGAACAGGTCGAAGTCGACCAGCACGCCGCCGGCGCCGCCGACGAGCTCGTACGTAGGCGTACCCCTTCGGGCGCTCTCGGTCGCTCCCGCCTCGGGCAGCCAGTCGCCACCGTCAGGTCGGCTTCCCAGCAGGAAGCGGGCATCGGTCGCCCGGTTCTGAACCGTACGGGTGGTCTTCCAACCGAAGGCCTCCGCGACTCTCTCAGCGGTCACACCGCGGTCCTGGCAGGCGAGGTAGGCGATGAAGGAGATCGTGCCGGCTAGGTTGCTCAACGAGGCCGGATCGCCTCCACCGTGCACTCTGACGTCGACCGGCCCGAGCAGCCGCACCTTGGGCCTGGGAGAGGTCTCGTCAAACCAGTCGGCAAGGTCCTCGGTCAGCGTCGGGTCGAGCGCTTCGATCTCTGCCCGGACATCCTCCGGAAGACTCGGCGCCGCCACCGCGAGGTCCTCAGCCGTGGTCGCGGCGGTGGCCAGATACACCTCGTCGGCGTCGGGCAGGAGCGATGAGGGGTCATTGCCCTCGGTGGACCGAGGCTTCGTGTACTCCTCACGCAGCGACCCGTCGGCCCGGGCGTACTTGCCCAGCGGCCCCTCGTCGGAGCTCATGTTCGGCATTGGCTCGTCCTCGAGGTTGCGAGTCGCGGCCAGCACCTCCGCTACAGGCTCGACCTGCTCGGGCGTCATCGAGAACGCCTTGACGCTGATCCCCCACAACGGGAGGTAGGCAGTGCCGTCGCTTCGCAACTCGACCGCCGGGGCCTCCTCGTCGCCGTGCACAACAACCACCCGCGAACGGTCGCGACTCTCGAGGTCGTCGGCCAGGTCTCCGCTTGGCCTGAAGTCCACCACGACCACCACCGGGTTGGTGCTGTCCAACACCAACCCGTCGCGGCGACGGGAGAGGACGTCTGCGTCGAGGTTCTCTTCGACCTGGTCGATCTCGCCAGTCACCGCCGCTGCACGGGCCAGCGCCTCGCTGCGGTCGACATGACGCAGCCGCGCGGGGTTCAGCCGGACCATCTCCGTACCAAACTGGCCGGCCAGCAGGACCTCGCAGCCCTCGGCCCACTCGTTGACGGCGAGCTCGGCCACCCAGAACCGGGCCAGGCCGGCAACCTGCTCTGGATCTCCCCCGATCCCGCACAGGCCGATGGTCTCCAGATCGAGGTGCCACGTGTGGCCAGCCTCGCCTTGGCCGATGCTCACCAGCGCGGGGTAGGGCGCCGGCTGGGCCTCCAGGCCTTCCTCCAGGTAGGTGTCGCGCGGCAGAATCCACGCCCGCGCGTCGTCGGAGGCGGTCCATCCCTCGGGGGCCGCTGAGACGGCGGGGCTAGTGAACAGAAGCGTCAGGTCGTCCTCACCAAGCACGGCAGCGCCGAGTTGGGGCAGCTGGCTGCGAGCGATCTTGCAAGAGGCGGCGACGTGGCGCAGCGCCCTGTCGAGGAACTCAACATCCTTCTGAGCCTCGCTGCCGTGCTCGACGATTGCCTGCTCAACGTCGGCCAGTTCGGCCGGTGTCGCCGCGATCGTGCGGCCGATCCGACGGGTTCGGAACTGACGCCGCCGGTTGAAGGCCAGCAGCCCGAGCGAGCCGGCCGAGAGACAGGCGGCGGTTGCGAGCAGGGCCCTCAGGGCGCTGATACCGCCATCCTCGACGTCAACGGCTTGGGCAGCCACCGCGGCAGACGGGTTCTGCTGGGGAGTGTTCGTCCCATGCTCGGCTGTGGCGGGGCCGACCGGCTCGATTGGTGGACGCTCCCGGTCTCCTTGGCGAGTGGCACCCATGCCACCAGGGGCGCTCTCTGCGTCCTCGGCCTGATACCCGACGGTGTCGCCCCCGGGGGCCTCGTCTGGGGTGCCTTCACGAACGTGAGGTGCACGCTCATCGGCTCCAGGGCCGGTCCGGTGCTCCACGCGCCCGGTGCTGCCTGGGATGACAAGCACCTGCCCGGGATAGATCAGGTCCGGGTCGTCCCCGATGACCTCCTTGTTCGCCTCGTACAGCGGCGTCCAGTCGTCCCCGTGGCCGTGGCTGCGTGCGATCTCCGTAAGGTTGTCGCCGGGGCGGACGATGTAGTCGTCGTCCGGCGCCCGCTTCTGTGGGTCGGTGTGCGCGACGGCGCCGGCGGGGAGCCGGATCGTGCTGCCGGACGGGATGGTCTGTGTGCCATTGGCCAAGGTGGTGCCATCGGCCAAGGTGATGCCGCGGTTGGTATCAAGTAGTTGGCGCCATTGGCTGCCTGCGCCGAGGTGGGTCTCGGCGAGCTTCCACAACGTAGTGGGTTCGGACGTGGTGACGGCCGGCCGCTGCCCGGCGTTCTCCCGCGTGGGCTGGGTCTGGGAGGTCGCGGCGTGACTTCCCTGATAGTCGGAGACGTGCGCACCGGGGGTTGCCGCGGAGGCCGAGGCCACGGTGCCGGCCCCGATGCCGAGGGCGGCGACCCAGGTGATCAGGAGCCTGGCGAATCGCTGCTGCCCGCTTGCCGCGAACTTCACCTGCTCCGTGTCGGGGCCGTGGTTGACGGTGGCGATGAGACCCCGCTCGCGTATCGATTTGATGGCCGAGACTGCCTCTACCAGGATGCAGGCGGTCATCTGAGCCCACGCTGCCCAGCCGATCACGGCCAGCGCCCCGTACAGCGTGCGGGTGGTGAGCAGCTGCACCTCGGACCAGCCGCCCGGCGGCCAGGGGTTCCCGATCCAGGCGATCAGTGCCAGGGGCGCGCCGACCAGGAGCGCGACCAGCACCAGGAGGGCGCCGAGGCCTCGCAGGAGCCTGCTGAACATGTTGGGACCTCTTTCTTGCTCAGCCGCTCGGGGTGGAGATCGCGTCGGCCGATCCGGTTTCGTGGATCTGGACCGCGCCCACGCCAAGCAGCCGTAGGAACTGGGGCTCGCGGGTGTCAGTTGCCGTGACGATGACTTCGCTGCCGTTGACACGCACCGTGCCCGACCATCCGGATTGACGAAGAACCGTCTTGGCGCGGGCGATCGCCGCGCCCACATCGACCTTGTCGCTGCCGGATCGCACTGCCGACGCCGAGAGCTCGTCGGCTCCCGCTCGCGCGGCTTGCTCGGCGGCGCGCTTGGCCTCGACCTTGTCGTTGATCAGCTCTCCCCCGCCGCCGACCAAACCGAGGAGCGCAACGAACGCGGTCGAGGCCAAGATCAGCGTCCAGGCGGCAGCCGCGCCGCGCTCGTCTCGCCGGCATTCACGTCGGTGTGCCGTACGTCGGAGCACAGTCCGGAGACGAACCCGGACCCCGTGACCGGCGCGCTTCACTGGTTGCTCCCGCTGCGATAGGTCTCGATCGGAACGACCGCCTGCTCGGTGAAGACCCGATTGGGCTGCAGGCCCAGCTGGCGG
This sequence comes from Nocardioides sp. DN36, assembly GCF_055380375.1. Lineage (NCBI taxonomy): Bacteria > Bacillati > Actinomycetota > Actinomycetes > Propionibacteriales > Nocardioidaceae > Nocardioides > Nocardioides sp. DN36. The sequence goes on from NZ_AP043822.1 coordinate 14,709, forward strand.
CCGAGTGCGCCGGTGTCGACGAGGCTGACGGTGCAAGACACGCGAGCGATCACCTGACCACCTGGGGCGAAGTCACTGCCCGCGAAGGAGACTGAGAGGTTCAGGCAGCTCTTCCCACGCTCCGCGAGGGCCGTCTCAGCAGCCTGTCGGCCGGCCGCCATACCGCCGGCGGAGGTTGGCTCCAGCGATGCCGCCCGGGCAGCTGCGTAGGCCGCGTCGTTGGCTTGAGCTGATCCATCGACGTATCGACCCGCCGCTACCACGACCAGCACCAGTCCCAGCGCGGCCGAGGCCATGAGGAGCGTCTCCACCGCGGCCGACCCTCGCTCGTCACGCCGCCGACGCTCGGCAAGCCGGGCCCGCCGGCAACGCACGTCGCGGGTGCCCTTGACGCTCACTGCGTCCACCTCTCGACCGGGGCGGTCGCTGTGGAGGTAATCGGATCGTCCATCCAAGGCAGCACGCTCGCGACCTGAACTGTGACCGTGACTCGGGCCTCCGTTCCCGAGCGAGACGCGCTGACCGTCGAGCCACGCACGGCTGGTGAGCCGTCCTGCGTGACGTACTCCTTGGCCGTGGACGAGCCATCTCCCGAAGTGCCGTCCCAGTGGGCAGCCGCTTGGGCACCCTCACGGGCGGCTGCCTCGGCAACCCGGGCGGCGTACAGATTGATGCCGTACTGGACCAGGATCGTGAACAGCAGGAACATCGACGTCGCCATCATCAAGAACACGACTCCGCTGGTGCCGCGCTCATCGCGGCGCCGCCGCTGACGCCGGCCTGTGCGAAGTCGCAGCAGGCTCCAGCGCCCTACAGTCGACTGGTTCTCCAACGGGTTCACCTCCTCGACGAAGCGTGGTCGTTCGCGTGTGCACTCACGGCATGAGCCTCAGGTCCGGCTCGTTGGCTCGACAGGACTACTGGCCGCCGAGGTTGCCGACCAGTGACCTGGCGAAGTCCCAGACCGCGTCGCCAGCGAAGTAGGCGATGCCGATACCTGCGCCGAGGACGATGAGCCACGGCACGGCCTCTCCCCGCTCGTCCTTCGGCCGCGCCTGCAGCCGCATGAACAGGGTGAGCATCACCATCTTGATCATCTGAACCATGTCGGTTCCTCCTTTCCGAGTGAGGATGTCTTGACGGGCTGGCGCCCCTAGAGGCCCGAGCTCAGCCGGGCACTCCCGCAGCGGCGCGGAGGGACAAGATGTAGGGCGCCGCGATGTAGATCCCGGCGAGGATGGCGGCAACCATCGTCAGCTGCCGCATCGACTCGGTTGCGTTGTTGGCGCGCTCAAGAGCCCCCGCCAGCCGGGCAGATCGCATCGTCTCGGCGCGGGCAATGAGTGAGGCCTTCACCCGCGAGCCTTCGTCGTTGGCGAGCTCGATGCTCGAGCGCAGACTGATCAGCTCGCGGATCCCGTACCGCTCACCAAGTCGGCCGAGGGCCTCCCACGCCGTGATCGCCTTCTCGGGCGCTCGCTGGATGGCCGAGCGGATCTCGCCGAACACTCGCGTGTCAGACAGAAGCCCGCGGCCCTCGCCCACACGATCGGCACCCATCTTGGCTGCGGCGGGCAACGCCTCTGCGTGACCCTTGCCTGCCTCCATGCTCATCGCCACGAGGTCTAGGTAGATCGAAAGGCCCCAAACGAACTGGCCTCGCACCTTGGCTGCCTGGGTCCGTAGATCCCTCACGGACAGCACCACCGCAGCCGAGCCGAGGAAGAGCCCAATGATCGGGCCCCATTGGAGTGCGACGTCGTTGCCGCCGAGCCTGCGCCCAAGCATCAAGACCGTCGGTCCCAGGCCGAAGGTCAGCGCCAGGCCGACTACTCGCGCCAGCCAGCTGTGTAGCTCGCGTTGGGTGATGGCCAGGTCTGGGGCGAGGCTGGTGAGCCACTCGGGACGGTAGTGATCGACCGTCTCTACCACCCAACGCGTCAACCGGCCGATCGGGGAGACGGGGGCCGGCCCACCGGCGGCACGCTGCGTGGCCCTTTCGCGGCCACGGCGCCAGTCCTCGATCTCTCCGATCAGGTCGGGGGCCGGTGGGAACGCGAGCCAGCGCACCTGAAGCAGCGCAAGCCCGAGGAGTGCTCCAAGAACGACGACCGCGGTCACAGTGTCTTCACCACCTTGGGCTGATACGAGGCCGCGTCGAGCACCTCGGCGGAGCTGGACAGGAATCGTGGCTCCTGCTCTGGCTCAGCGAGCTTCTTGACGCGGCTGAACACGAACAGGTACGCGCCCGCCAGCGCCAGCGGGAGAAGCTGCGCAGCCGCGCCGGTCTCACCGTGGGGTAGCGACGGAGGGGCGAACAGTGATGCGGCCAAGATCAGCACAGCGCTGAGGCCGGCCACCTGTGCCGCTTCACGGCGGATGCTGTTGCGCTCGCGCATCACCTTGGTTCGGATCTCGAGCTCCTCACGCAACGACTTCGACTGCGCCGAGAGGACGCGTGAGAGGCGCCCTTGCCGTTGGCGTGCCGCCAGCGCGAGCGCGGCGACCACCTGGTCGGCCTTGGCGTCATCCACATCGTCGGCGAACCGGCTGAGGGCTTCCGGTAGCGGCACCCGCACACTCAGGCTCCGCGACATCCGTCGCAGTGGGGCGACTAGCACGTCGGAGGCGCCGTCAACGGTCTTCGGGATCACCGACTCCAGGCCGGAGTCCTTCTGCGCCAGATCGCGCAGCGATTCGGTCCACTGCGCCAGTGCCTCCAGCTTGGTCAACGCCGCACGTTCGGCCTTGCCGCCGCCAGCGATCATCGGCCACAGCACCACGGCGGAACCGGCGATAACGGCGAACACTAGGTTCCGAGTGGCCACCAGGATCACGGCACCGACCACGACGCCCGTGATCATGGTCCGCTTTTCCTTCGAACTCAGAGCACGGCTAGAGCGGCGGCGTGGCAGCTGCAGCATCCCAGCCGGGATGAGCGTTAGCCCCCTGGCCAGCCGAAGAATGCCGAGCAGCCCGAGCGCGAGTAGTAGACCGAGGACCACGACCATGTCACGCCCACCGCCCCGGGTCGTTGACGTCGCGGTAGCCCGCTGCGCGGAGGTCGTCGACGCACCGGATCCCCACCTCGACGTCGCGCATAGCCATGCCGTCGGGACCCGGCTTGAAGATCTCGTTGCTCTTCAGCCCGTCGTCGTCGTAGCCGACGACCTCCCGTACAGAGTGAACGACGCGGCGCTGTTCTCCGTCGCCGCGGTAGCGCTTCATGAAGATCATGAAGTCCAGGCCGTTGGCGATCATGCTGATCGCACCCTCGCGCGGTAGCCGCTCCGGGGCCTGAATGGCGTAGGAGACGATGTTCTCGACGATCCCCTCCGAGGAGTTCGAGTGGATCGTGCTCAGGCTGCCGTCGTTGCCCTGCATCATCGCGTTCAACATCACGAGGATCTCGGGACCGAGGACCTCGCCGACGATCACCCGGTCAGGACGCATGCGCTTGGAGATCATCAGCAGATCCCGCATCGGGACTGCACCCTCGCCCTCCGCGTTGGGCAGCCGCTCTTCCATCACCACGATGTCGGGGTGCGCGTCCTCGTCGTCCTCCAGGCCGAGCTCGAGGGCACGTTCGATGGTGATCAGCCGTTCGTCCGGGCCGATCTCGGCGGCGCACGCACGCAGCAGGACAGTCTTCCCGGCTGCGGTCTCGCCGCCAATGATGAGGTTCTTCTTCGCTCGCACCGCCGCGGCCAGGAAATCCGCGAGCTGCTGATCCATGGTGCCGTTGGCGACCAGGTCCTTGAGCCGGAAGAGCCGCTGCTGTGGATGCAGCCGGATCGTGACCGTGGGGACGGTGCTCACACTCATGACGGCCTGAAAGCGCGCCGTGCCCGGCTGCGGGCCGTCGGGGGTGTCGATGGCGTAGGTGACACGGAAGTTCACGTGCGTATTGGCGCTGTCGAACGCCCGCCCGGACAGGCCCTCGTGAGCGGCGAGGGTCTGGATGGCCTCGATCATCTCCTCGTTCGAGGCATACACCGGTGCGACCTTCGCCTTGGTGCCATCGGTGTAGTAGCAGAAGACCGTGTTCCAGCCGTTCATGACGATCTCTTCGATCCGCTGGTCGCGGAGCAGGGAGTCGAGGGAACCGGCCCCGTACAGCAAGCTCTTCAGAGCGTTGATCAGGTCTTGGGTATCTTCCCATCGCATGCTGCCCTGACCCTTCTCGGCCAGGTCGCGGGCGTACTCGGCCACCACCTGGTGGGCGAGCTCGGCCTTGAACGCTTCCTCGTCCTCGCCCGACATGGCGGGTTGGCCAGCTCGGGCGCGGTCTGTGACGGCCTTCTCCAACCGGTCGCCGACCTGCACCTGCAGGCGCCGCAACAAGGTGTGGTCAGCCCCTCGATTCCGGTCCGTCATCGGTGGCTCTCCTCGATCGGCGACACATGCGATGGGCTCGACTCACCGCTTGCAACCTGACGAGACCACCCTGGCTGGAGCGGCGGAGCCGGCGCTGCCGCCTGCGGGAGCTCGGCGGCGTGGTTGGTACGCAGCTGCTCACCCGGCGAGGCAGTTGTTCGCGCCCGCTTGCCCTTGCCCCCGGCGGGCTTGACGTTCGGCTCTTCGTGATCCAGCCCGGTTGCAAGGCCCAGGTGCCACATCGCCTTGCGGGCCGACCGCATCAGCGGGGACTTTCGTAGCGGCTTCTCCCACGGGTCGCGACCGTTGTCCAGGTCGGCCACGCCGGCCGGGTCCCAGGCCAGCCACGCGACGCCGCGTACCGCCGCTGCGACGGCTGAGTCGCTGAGGATCTTCGCGACCGCTTGGGCGATCGCGTCGCCGTGCCTGCGGTCCGCGATCACGACCGGCACCACGATGGGTGGGCGACGGTTGCGCTCGGCGATCGCGGACACCAGCAGCTCCAGGCGGGCAACCATCGTCTGCACCGAGATCTGGTCGCCCCGGCAGACGGGAATGATTGCGTCGGCCGCAGCCGCGATCGGCATGGACGGGGAGCCGGTGTGAATTCGACCCAGATCGGCGAACACCGCACCGTTCTGCGCCTCGAGCGCAGCGGCCAGCACCTGCCACGACGCAGAGGCACCCTGTTCGGCAGTCTGGAATCCCGGCACTACCCGAACGAGCGGCGAAAGCTCGTGCGAACCTTCGCGCCACAGGTCCTCGTACCTCGGCCTCGAGCCCTGCTCGGCGAGAACTATTGGCCCGGTGGGTCGTGGCCGCTCGGCTGACTTCCCCGCCCCGATCCCGAGCACGGTCGGCGTCTCCGGCATCGGGTGCTTTCCATCAGGGAGCACCCTCAACGCCATGTCGTCGCCGTAGGCGTCGGCGCCGACCACCACGGCAGGCAGGCCACGCGCGGACGCCAGGACGCGGGCCACCGTGGAAGATCCCGGAGCGCCTCGGTCAGCGCAAACAGCGAACAGCATCCGGGATCACTCCTCGGCCGACGCAAGCGGCGCCTGGACGATCGTCACCTGGCCGGCGGCGGAGTACGCGGCGACCGGATCGGACACTGCGTCCTTGACGAGCACGGTCACGACCTTGTTGCCCTCGGCGGTGCTGCCCACAGACTGCACCCGCGCACCCTCGGCCAGCACCTGCGGCTCCTGCAGCTGGTTCGTGGAGGCCGCGGCGCCCTCCTGCGGCACGGCGAGAACGTTCACTACATCCCCGGCAGCGAGACCGCCCGGCACCCGACCCGGCGGAAGCTGGAGGGCGACTAGCCGCTCGCCGTCGCCCGGGAGCGGGTCGCCGGTCACCGCCTCAGGAGTGAGGATCTGACCCTCAACCAGACCGGAGGCGGCCCGCTGCCCGACCACGGTGTCGACGTCGGAGGCCTTGATGGCTCCGGGCACGCCGGCAACTTGGATAGCGTGGACGTCGCCGGCCTTGATCACCTGGCCCGCCGGAACTGGCTTGGTGACCTCGAGGACTTCGACCCTGTCACCTTGGGCCTGGAACAGTGCCAGCAGGCCGATCACCACTAGGACGACGAAGAGGATCGCGGCCGCCCAGGAGCCCAGACGCCGCGGTGCCTTCTGGCCTACCTGGCCGAGCGTGGAGCGGAGGTCGAGGCCGTACTGGCCGTTGTTCGTGCGCTGGGGACTGGTCGTCGTGCTCAATGGGTCACCACCGTCTGGCGCTGCCGCACCTCAATAGTTGTCGTGTCGCCCGCGGGGGCCGTGACTTCGCCGAGGTCACCCGAGGGCGTCAGGCAAGTGCCGGAGCAGGTCCAGGTGACGGAGTAGACGAGTTGCGCGGACACGGTGTGCTTGTCTCCGGCCGGGTCCTTCAGCGACGTGTAGGCGTAACTGCACGTGGTCGTCGCGGCGTCACCCATGCCCTTCTTCCACTCCCGACCCGCGTCGGTGCACTGCTTCGTCTCGCCGTTGCCCATGTTCCAGTCCACCCGCGTCGGAGCCGCGGTGACCGTCACTCGCGTCGGCCCAGCAGCCACCGACAGGCTCAGCGTTTCCCACTGTCCGGCCGGCAGCCACAGCCAGTTATCGATGTTGATGTAGGTGTGGAAGTCCGGCCCCGGAGCGATCTGGGCGTCGGCCGACACCAACTTCATTCGCCCCAGAGCCCGCTGAGCCAACACCGCCGGGTCGACGACCGTCGGGCCCTCCCCATTCGGGACAAAGAACGTGTTGCCGTTGTTGGCGAAGTCGGTGTCGCATCCCCACACCGAGCCCTCGGAAGGATCATGGCCCTCCCACATCGGGTCTCCGGCCGGCGGCTGAGGAGAAAGCATGAAGGCGTTGCAGCCTGCCCCGTTCATCGCGCCCGGGAACCACGCGCCAGCGTTCGGGTCCGTGCATGGCACCTCCTCGCCGGTGTAGATGTCGTTGCACACCGCCGGAGTGCCGCCGGTCGACCCGGACCCGCCGGTATTGCCCCCGTTATCTGAGCCGCCGGGCGTGCCCGGATTCACCACGACGACACAGATCCAGCCACCGGGAATCTGCTGCGGCGTTTCACCGGCGGGACAGCTGGGCGCGCCGCCGCCAGCATGTGCGGCGCCACTCGGTACGAGCAGACTGCTCAACACGAGTCCGCACATCAGGACGACTGCTCTCAGGGCTCGCATGGCTTCGGCTTCCCGCTCGATGCGTCCTTGATGCCGTAGATGAGCCAGTCGTGCCCCTCCGGCTTCGAGAGGCTGATGATCCTTAGGTTTGGCTTCTGTTGAGCGCGGACCGGCTTGGCTGGCTTACCCCGCTGGGTGACCTTGATCTGGGTGTTATCCACGCACTGTTGGATTTCGACGCTGAGGCCGTTGTCGCTGATGCTCTTGGCCTTGGACCAGTAGATGCCTGGCGTCCCTTCGATCTTCACGTCAACCTGCTCGTAGGAGGCGAGGCGGCGGTACTGGCTCTGCCAGAACGGTGAGGGGAAGTAGCTCTTGAACAGCTTGGCCGCGGCCTCGGTGGCCTTACCCCGCGCCCAGAGCGGCGCGGAGCGCTGCTCGTACTCGTTCCATCGGGCCAAGGCGTCCTCGTAGGACGTCAGCTGGGCCTTGGTGTACTTGCTCTTCCACGCGTCCGACGCCTGCGAGGCGTCCTCCGTGGGCGAGGTGCTGGTGGTCGGTGACGGGCTGTTCCCGTCGCCGCCCTTCGGGTCGTCCTCTCCCCCGCATGCTGCTGCGCCGAGCATGAGCACGGCGGCCGCCAGGGCCGCGACGGTGTTGCGATGAAAACGGCGCATCAGCACCAAACCTCCCGAGTATGCGACTGTCTGCCAGCCCGAGGGTAGGCCGCCCTGCTGACAAGACGGTCGGGTGAGCGGCCCATTACGGCGGTCCGCTCGATAGCCAGGTCCACGGTGTCTCTTCTCTGCTGGTTTGCCCTCTCACCACAGAAGGCAACCGTCGAGACGCGAGATCGGACACCGGCCCGGAAACAATCTGCGACCCATGCCGCGCGGGCCGGCGTCGATGAGGCCGCAGAGCGCACCCTCAGTGGCGATTGGCAGCCTGAGCCACGTGACGGGCACTGCGGTCGGCAACCGCCGCACCTCGACGCCACGCCGCCCATGCTCAACACATCAGTAGGCACCGCGGGTGCTGCCACCCCCGGTGCCATCAACAGCTGACGCATTCCCAAGACAAGCGCCCTTTCCGCCTCCGGCCCGAGCCGGAGGCCACCATTCTCCGTCCTCTCGTCAAGTCCGACGTTCCGCTGGTTCCCGTGGGTCCCACAACCGAGCCGAACTGTGAGGTACGGTCATCATCACACAAACAGACGTGTAACACGACCCTTTCAGAATGCGAGTGTCGGGCACAATGCGCTCCATGCCGTCGCTGCCCGCACCGCCCGACATGCCGACGGAGGTGAAGGTCATCATTGACGCGATCGGGCACAGCGTCCGCACCGAGATCCTCCGGCAACTGGCTGAACGCCCACTCGGCGTGCGCGAGCTAGCCGAAGCTACCGGCACCGTCGTCAGCCAGGTTCGCAAACACCTCGCGATCCTCGAGGACCTTGAACTCGTCGTCGCCGACGTGCCTCCCGACGAGCGCCGACCTGGCGGGCGTGGGAGGGCGGTTCTCTGGAGCACGAATATCGAGCGCGCTGAAGAGGTCGGCAAGATCTGGATCGACTACGTCACCGGTCGCCCCACTCCCCCACGCGCCAAGGGCCGCTAGAGGAGCCGCTTGCGGATGAGGCTGGATCTTCTCGGGAAGTGCTGTCCGATCTGGTGGGACTGCTGTTGCTGTAGTGGTTGTGACTGGATGCCCAGGCCAAGCCCGGCGATTCACCTTCGCTCTAGCTCTGCCGGCGCCCTCAAATTTCGCGAAATTTGCAACACGCCGTCCGCGCGAGGTTGCGGGGTGAACCGCTCAGACCACGGTTGGATATCTCGCATGGGACGCAAAGCGAAGGGCGATCGGCACACGATCTTCACGAGCATGCCGCCCGAAGCAGCGGAGTTCGTGAAGGCAGAAGCCACCAAGCTCGGCTGCTACATCGGCGACTACATCGGCTGGGCCGTCTCGGACCACTTCAACGTCACGGCCGAGGTGCCGATCGGCGAGGTCAATGACCATCCTGATCCCCTGCCGGTTGCTGATGGGCGCGTGAAGTACCGCGCGATGATTCCCCGCGCGGCCGCCGACATCCTTATCTCCGAGGCCGAGCGTCGCGGCAACAGCCTTGGCGACTTCGTCGCCAAGATCCTGTGCGACCGCTTCGGAGTCCCCTTCCAGCCCCGCGTCAAGAAGAAGGCCATCCGCGCCTGGCAGCAGGCGGCTGAGGCCGGAGAGCAGCTGCGGATGACCGGTTGATCGGGTCAGGGCAGTGCCCTGAAAACGACAACGGCCCCGTTGCCGCGGGGCCTAGTCGGAAGCTTCACCGGGTTGCCGCCCGGATTCGCAAAGTCTGATCCTCACGAGGAGGTGTTGTGCTGCCCACTGTAGAGCAGGCCCACGTGCCGCGGAACTCATTCCCGCGCTGGCGTGTCGCCGCGCGCACGGCTCAGCACTCCTCTGCGCCTCGAGGTGACGACCTTCGACTCCAGGCCGCGGTCCAGGTGCGTAGCGCCCGGTCGATGAGCTTCCTGCCCCTGCGAGTACGGAAGGCGGTGGTCGAGGCCGGCAGCGTCCGAGACGGCCCGTAGGCCCAGAAATGACGAAAGGCCCCGTTGGCGCGGGACCTGACCGTCTTGGTGAGACCGGGAACCAGTTGGCGCTGGATTCTCCCGGGAGATGCCTCTGAGAGGAGGTATGCAGATTTGTTGCCGGTAACTGTACCGGCGTCGCATGGCGATGCCGCACACCTTGATGCAGGTCGGCGTGTCTCCCCGGCCCTGCTGGCGCTGGATGAGCACCTGTTCAACCCCGACGCGTCCCAGTGGCTCGCGATCGACGCCGGCAACCAGGCTGTCCCCCGCGCCGTGGTCCCCTCACTGGTTGACGGGCTCGAGCTGGTCGGCCGCGGCCGCGTCGCCGCCTTGGTCGGTCACCTCCGCGACGGCGCCGGCGTCGTCGACGTCGACGTGCCCGGCCCGCTTGGTGACTTCCTCGCCGCCGAGATCACCGACTGGCTGCGCCGGCGGGACTGCTGGGTGCTGGAACGTCCCTCGGGCGGCGCGAAGGGCCGGTGGCACCTCTTCTTCGCGCACCCCGACTTCCGCTACGCCCCGGTGGCTGCGCGGGCCGGGTTGGCGGCCGAGGTCAGCGACTTCCTGATCGCCCTGGCCGTCGACGTGAAGGTTCCCCGCCACGAGCTCGACCTTCGCGACGCCGTACGCCCCCTCTCCTCCCCACACCGCCACGGCGCGGTCACCAGCCCCAAGGGAGATCTTCGCGAGGCATTGCGTGGACTGAAGCGGGTCCTTCCGGGTCGGCCGGCACCCTCCCCGCTGCGTCCCCGCGTCAAGATCAAGCCAAAGTACGATCAGAAGGCCGCCCCGGACACCGGTTCGGGATTGGTGATCCCGCTGGCGCTGCAGCGGTGGAAGCGCCAACTGCGCGCCGAGTGGCGGCAGTACCTGCTGACCGGCGAGGTCCCGCCCGGGTCGTGGGCGGCCGGCTCGACCAAGACCCGGCATGCGGTCGCGGTCGACCGGTCCCTGGTCGAGGCGGCATGCACCCGCGAACTGGTGTGGGCGATCGGCAACCCCGAGACCGCGTGGCGGATCATCCGTGAGTCGCACCCGACTGCGATGACCAAGGCTAAGCACCAGGGCTACTCGTGGTGGATCGCCTACGTGTGGAACGAGTCCGTCCGGACTGCCGAAATGTTCACCACCACCACGGACACCAAGCCTCGACCGGTCGAGATTCCCCCGGCCAATGTCGTCGACGCGGTCGCGGCCGCCCGCCAGGACCTCGAACGCCTCATGTGGACCGTGCCCGCTAGACGGCGGGCAACGTTGCTGCTGGTGGGCCATCAGCTGCTGGACCGGGCGCTGCGCGCAGGGACCCTCCGCGTCCCCTGCCCTGAGCGGGATCTGCAGCTCGACTGCGGCCTGGGCGACCGCAAGACCATCCGCGCGGCCCTGGCCCGCCTCAATGGCCGGATCGGAACCCTCCACACCGACTGCCTGTCCCTCGTCGAGCGGGACTCCACAAGCTACGAGTTCGAAATCAACGCCGCTCCGAGCAGGGAGGGACGGCAAATCCCCCCACCTGTTCTTGACCCACCCCCGGCCGCCCGCGGGCTCTGGCTCCTCCTACCAAGGGCAAGCCACAGCCTCTGGCGCACGCTCCTGACCGCCACCACCGCGATGGACCTGGGTGACCTGGTTGTGAAGGCCGGACTGGTGGAGGCAGCCACCGATGAGCCCTCGAAGTCACAGAGATCCACCGCCAAGGCTGCACTGGTCGCGCTGAGCAAGGCAGGGATGGTGCGCGTCGACGAACACGGGCGGTGGAAAGCGGCCACCAGGCCCCGTTCAGTCCAGGTCGAGCAGGACGCGTCCGCAGCGTACGCCCGTCAGCTGGAGACGATCGAGGCTGAACGAGCTGCCTACCGCGCCGGCACCACTTCGAGCTGGAGTGCGGGCCGGGCAAGGGCGATCAAGGCCGCCAAGGCTCGGGAGAAGGCGTGGTGGGACAACCTCTCTCCCGCCGCACGCGCCGATCGCGCCGAGACGAAGCGGCTCGAGTTCGACCAGATGTCCATCACCGACCAAGCCGCGCTCAAGGCCCGTCTCGCCGAACGACGCATCCGGGCCGGCATCGACGAGCTCGAGACCTACCAGACCTGGCTGCGCACCGTCCCAGCGGACGACCTCGTCACTCGCAGCCTCGAACGCAAGCAGCGGTTCAAGGACCTATCCCCCGCCGAACGCGGAGCCTCGGTCGCCGCGTGGGATCGCCACCGCCTGCGCTATGGCCTAACCGCCCAACGATTCGGCACCCCCGGCGTCGACCAGCGACCCACCAGACCCGACGTCGAGCAGGCGGCGCTGCTTCCGGACGGTGCTGCCGCGCGCGACGCCGCCTTCCTGGAACGGCAAGGCAACCTCCTCGAGCAGGACCCACGGCAGGCGGCCGGCTAGCCAAACAGGATGCGCGTCTGTCAGCGGTGCGGCTCGGGCGTTACAGTCACGCCACTTCTGTCACCGGGCCTCGTGGCCAGTGGGGACCGGCCGAACTGTCAACACGCGCCGGGCAGACATCCGAAGTGTCGGCGAGTCACCCGTTGTCGCGGACATACGCCGCGAAACCGGGGATCGTGAAGCGAAGCCGCCCGTGGCCGGCGGCCTCGATGTAGCCGCGGTCGATGAGCTGCTGACGTGGACGACTCACCGCCGTGGTTGGCACACCGAGCTCCGCAGCGATCCTCGCCCTCTCCACCGGACGGTCCCCCAGCGCGGCCATGGCGGCCAGGAACCGTCGCTGCTCCGGCGTGGCACGGTCCAGACGTGTGCGGAACAGACCCCTCATGCGGTCCTCGATCTCCTCCTCAGCGCGCCGGACATGGCCGATCGTGATCGTGCTCCCCGCCGTGGGCCGTGCCACCTCCCACGTCGCATCACCGATCAACTGGACCTTGTGCGGATAGCCGGCCGCCAACTCGATCGCCGCCATGATCGCTTCGTCGGACCAGGCGACCTGGTGGTGTTCGGCTGGCACCCGGATCGCCTCGGCCACGGCAACGTCGCTCAACAATCCCAGCTCGACGAACCGGGACCGCTCACCGAACGTTGCGGCCTCGGTCACCGCGGGTGGCAGCGAGGGCAGCCCCGCGGCGATGATCGCGACAGGTGTCGCATCGGGAGCTCCGTCGAAGTGCTGGAGCCCGATCAGCAGGCTCTTCCGGTCCCCCAGCTGGGCTTCCTGGAACTCGTCGACGAAGACGACGAGCCCCTTGGCCTCATGGTTGCGAGCGAACCTGCCCGCGTCCTCCAGGAGCTCCTCGAGTATCGCTGCGCCGGGTGGCACCTTGTCGTCGTCGGCAGACAGGGTTGCGCCGACCTTCATACCCGGGATCCCGAACTCGACCTGGATCTGGTCAAGTCGGTGCAACAGAGCCTTCGACCGCTCTCCGAAGGATCGTTCCTTGACCGCGACGCTGAGCGCCTGCGCCAGGTCAGGTGACATCGGTCGATCATCACGGCCGGTGACCCAAGCAGTGAGGAACCCCTCAGCGATCGCGTCCCGCTGGGCCATCCGCAGCAACGACGTCTTCCCCAGACCCCGCGGGGCGTGAAACGCCAGCAGTGGCCCTCCGGATCGGCCAAGCATGCTCAGCCGGGAGACCTTGTTGCGGATCAGGTCCCGCTCGCGGCCGCGGCCAGCCAGGTATTCCGGCAGCGACCCGGGCGCGTATGGGCTCGGCTCCATCGTCCCCACCTCAGGTATAGGTCCGTATAACTTGGCCCGAACTATACGGATCTATGCGGCTGGTGTTGGGGACCTACGCCGGTGGCGGCGTCCAGTCCGGTGTAGCCCGCAGTGAGCGAGGCTCCTTGGTCGAGGTGAGCGCGCCGCGGCGGTGCAGGGTCTCGATCGTCGCCGACGCCAGCGGTCCGTGGACGCCGAGCGCGTCGGCCAGCTGACGCCAGGTCGGCCCCTCCCCCGTTTCAGCCCAGACTCTCGCGACGTGCTCCCGGGCTGCCTCGGCGTGTTCGTCGGCCAGCTCTCCGGCCTGCCTGCGACGCTGCGCAGCGCGGGCCTTCTGCTTTTCCCTGCGCTGCTTCTCCTCGGCATAGATCTCCCGCACGTGCGGGACCTCATCGGCCCCCATCGCGCCGTTGAGCAGTGCGACCGCTGCCTTCCACCGGGGAAGGCCGGGCTTTCCGGCATGCGTCGCGAACCGACGATGGTTCTCGAGGACCGCCGGCGTGATCGCCCGGTTGTAGCCCGCGGCCGCGAGCAACTCCTCGACCCGTTCGTCAGATGCCTTCGGGCGGGGCGGCCTGGGCCTGTGGCCGCTGAGGTCAGCGGGCGCGGCTGTGGCCTCTTCGGGCGGCGATGCCTCCGGCGATCGTGCCGGCCGCCCTGCGCTTGTTGGCGCCGGCGGCTTCAAGGGGTCGGTCCGGCGGCCCCGCTCGGCATGCCCACATGCCTGGCACACGGCGTACGGCCACTCCCGTACCTGTCCCGAACCGCTGCGATCGCCCTCGCGTCGTATCTCAACCCAGGTGCTGGTTGACCCGCATGCCGGACACGGCCTGCCCAACGGTCGCCGCACGTGGACTCCGCGAACAGCCGGCTCGACTCGAGTCGCCACCAACACTCCCCTCGTCGGACTCTTGGTTCAGGCCAGGTACGCCGTGAGGACCGCCGCCACGAACGGCGACCGCTTCACCGGACCGTGCTTCTCGGCGAGCCGGTCGATCACGTCAAGGTTTCGAGCCTTGATCCGCAGCGAGACACCGACGTACCGCTCCCCCTTTGTGCCCGGGCCGCGGTCGAACAACCCATCACTCATCGTCGGCTTCTCCGTCGATGCTGCGACGAGCTCATCCAACTCGCCTTGATGAGCCACGATCGCGTCGAGCAGCACGTCGACCTGCGATGCCCGATCCTTCTTGGCGCGGTCGCGCCAGGCCTCGGCCAGCGTGAACGGCACCGAGACCGACACCGGCTTCATGGTGTCCGCGCTCGCGCTGGCGCCGGAGGTTCGCGCCGCTGTCGAGGTCTTCTCCGCGCGGGATCTCCTGGGCCTTGGTGCCTTCTGCCCCTCGATGTTCTCCGGCGGCTCGGAACGCTGGGCCGGCGTGCCCGCAGCCGTGCCCTCCTCGGCGGTGGCGCTCTCCTCGGCCAGCGGCTCCGCGGGGTCCGGCGTCGGAGACGGCACCGAGGCGAGAGTCCGGGGTCGCGGCGTGGGCGGAGGCAGCGTCGGCTTCTTCAGTCCCTGGATCGGTGCCATCGGCTCACGGCGGTTCACGCGCTGACCTCCTGATCCATCGACTCCTCGAATCGGCCGATCCGGGTGATGATCGCGTTGGTCAACAGCAGGTGGTCATCGGCGAGCGCTCCCACACTCCCCGGGATGCGCTCCGGCCTGCGCCCCTCCTGAAGAGCCTTCCACCAGGGCTCGCCGGCCTCTTCCTCCGTTGCGATCTCTGCGAGCTCATGCACCAACTTGCCCGCGGTGCGCGCGTCGATCGCTGCGCTGGAGTGACGAATGGTGATGACCTCGCCGGCCTCATCCGTGAACAGCGACGCGGCACCGTCCAGCACGGCCTCGATGTCCTCCACGGCGTTGCGCAGGATGCGGGTCGCCTGCCGATCGAAGTCAAACGGAACGACGCCGAGCACCTCGATGTGGGGGTTGGCGTGGCGCACCGCCTCCATCTCGGCGGCCAGTTCGCGAACGTTTCCGATGCTCGACCTGTCGCTCTTCGTCGGAATGATCACCCACCGCGAGGCGCCGAGCACGAGCTGCAGGATCGCCGGCGAGGTCCCGGTGGCCGGCGGAGTGTCGATGACGATCAGGTCGTAGTCCTTGGCGATGGGCGCGAGCGCTTCGGCCAGCATCAGCCGGAACTCGGTCCCCCGACGCTCCTTGCCTTCGACGATCTCCACGATGTGCTTGAGCGCTTCCCGACCCATCGGGATGACGTCAAGGTTCGGCCGCACGTCGCGGATCACTGGCTGGAGTGGCTTGTGAGCGTCGAGGACCTCCAGCATGTGCGCGCCCTGGTCGTTCTCCTCGCTGCGCTTGTAGCCGAGGTCGTCGCCGGCGTCGCCCTGCGGATCAAACTCGATGAACAAGGTGCGCCAGCCGGCGGCAGAGCACAGGCCGGCGAAGTTCGTGGACGTTGTGGTCTTGCCGACGCCGCCCTTGCCGTTAGCAAAGGTGATGACTCGGCTGAGCACATCCTGGGTCAAGGCCATGGGGAAGACGCCTCCTGGGTGTGTTTCCGATCCTGGGCTCTTCCGATGATGCCGCAACGCACTATCGCGTGGCGGTAGCGACACGCGGTAGCGCCGTGCGGTAGTGCGAGGCGGCAGCGGTGGCAGCACCGCAGGCAATGACTGCAGTGCGGCACTGTCGGCCACCACTGCTCCGCACCAGCGCGGCGCAGGAGCGCGCGGCAGTAGTGAACACACCAGGACCGAGCGGTAACGCAGCACGGTGGTGGGGCGCAATGCCGCGACGCATTGCTTGCCCGCGACACCGAACGCGGTCGTGGAGCCCGGCATCGACGCGCGATGACGTAACGCGATACGGCTCGGCGGTAGTGCGTAGCGGTAGTGTCATGCGGTAGTGCGATGCGGCACCACGGCGCGCTAGCGCAGCGCGGTACGTCACTGCGGCAGTGTCAGGAAGTGCCGCCGCATCACCGACCAGCGCCTCTCGTCGACTGTCCTCGCGAGGCGTGGTTGAGCCCGGCGGCGGCCCCGAAGGCCTCCAGAGGGCCGTTCTAGGGCTTCTGGGGCGATGTTTGACGTGGGTCGACCCCTGTCGGAACTACACGCCAGAGATTCGAAGTTCAGAAGCCAAATCGGCCCGAGGCTGGGGGAGGAGTCCCGGGCGGACGCGTTTCGTTCTCGACTGGTGTCTTTGGAAGATGCAGCGACGCGGCTTGGAGAGTCGGGGATCGACGAGAGTGGCCGGCGGATCCACGTGTGGGCGGGGAGGGGAGGACGTCGTTGAACAGTCGTTGCTCGTGCTCGGGGATGCCGTTGCTGGACGCCACGGCCCGCCAGGAGGCCGTGGCGGCGGTGACTTCGGCCAAGACTTCGACGCCTTGGTCGGCCGTCAGGCCGAAGTAGGGAGCGACCTCGAGAAGCGCATCGCGTTCCTCGCCGCTCGACGTGGCGCCGCCAATCGAGGTGACACGGGACTTGTTCGGATCCGGGTTCGGGTTGACGTCGAACGCCGGCGCGAGCTCCCAGCCACCGGGGGAGTGGAGAAACCCGTGGTTGCGGAAGTGGTCGTCGATGTTGTGAATCGCCGAGAACACTGCCATCCGGTGCCACACGCCAGCCAGGTCAGCGTCGGGTCGGGTGGAATGGTCCGCGATCGCCGCAGCGAGATCGAGGTAATCCGCCGAGCCGCCATCGGTGAGACCGGTCAGCGTCATGGCGCTGGCATAGCCGCGACGAGCCGTGCCGTCACGGTCGAAGCGACGCAGGATCAGCACACTGCGGCCGTCAACCTTGGTCAGGTGGCGGCTGGGCACCTGGAGACCAGCTCGCTCCGCGAGGTCCAGCGCGGTCTTCTCCCACGCCATGACGTCCCACTCGTCGCCGGGATGTGGGAACTTCGCGATCGACAGGCATCCGTCGGCATCGATCACCGACGCCTTCGGGCGTGCCCCGCCAAGCGTGGTGCCGCCGACGTCGAGGAGTTCGCGCACGGCGTGCATCTCATCGGTGTCGTGGTGCCGCCCCGCGGCCGCCAGCTGGTCCGAGGCATGCAGCAGCCGACCGAGATCGACCAGGCGGGGGATCTCGTGTCCGTCGGCGACGTAGGCAGGGCTGTCGGGACGGCGGTAGCGCAGGGCGCCCTGCCGGGAGTGGTCGGATACGCCCACCAGGTAGTCGACCTCGCTGATCGATGCGGGTCCCGGCCAGGCCTTCTCGATCAGCCTGCGACCCCAACGATCAGGGGCACTGTCGGCGAAGGCTCCCGGCAGGCCCGTGGTGTGACCACGGCCCGCGTCGAGGGGGAGCGCCGGGTCGATGGCGTAGGCATCCCGCCGCGCGAGGTAGCCGGGGGAGTAGGTGAAGGTGGTTGTGACCGCTCGCCCCCGGCGGGTGAAATGAGCGGTTCCGACGTGCACGGCCTGCCCGCCCACGTCCAGGTCGACCTCCAGCTGGGAGTCCATCAGCGCCGCACCCGCTTCGGCAGCACCTGGTCAGCCCGGGCGCGGCCGAGCTCGGTCTCGTAGGGGTCGAGAGCCGTCACCGTATCCTCGAGCCGGCCAAGCGCGCGCAGCACGTTGAGGTAGGTCTCCAGCGTCACCGAGGGATCACCGTGCTCGAGCTTGCGCAGGGTCGGGGCAGAGACGCCAGCCCGCTGAGCAACCTGCTCGGCAGTAAGGCCAAGCAGACGCCGCCAGGTCACAACATGCGAGCCGATCCGCTCGGCCGCCAGACCCACCTTCGCTGGACTCGGTCGCTTCATCTCCGCCAACACTCCCCTTCATACCGAAAGCATCCCTCCTAGAATAACCGACAATCGCAAGGACGCTTTCTATTAGAACCCTGGTCAGACTCCGGGTTGACCAGCGGCACCGCGGTGCCCAGCTCGTCGGCCAGGCGGAGATCGACGTTCCAACCCACTAGCGCCAAAGGGTGCGAGGCCGCGACCTGCCGGCCGTTGGACCGGGGGATGCCGAATTTGACGCGGCCCTTGATGAACAGCAGCGAGGACGCCGTCGCCATGGCCTCGTGCCAGATCCGGGTGTCGGTGTGGGCGGGGATCAGCAACACCACCCGAGCACCGGTGGCGCCGGCCTGGGCGCAGCGGCGAACCCAGCGCACCCGCGCTTCGCCGTACGGTGGGTTGCAGAAGATGCTGGCCGCTGACCACGGCCGCGCAGCGCCGTCCTCGGGGAGCGCATGAAACCTGTCGGCGCCCACCGGATTCTCCGGTGTGGTGCACGGGTCGAGCTCGATCCGGCCGCCCAACACGACGCGAACGGGGTCCAGCACGTACCGGGGTGTCAGGTGGACCTGCTCGTCGGCGTCCTCAGCTCGTCGACGCAAGCTGTTGTCGAACCGGAACAACGCGAGGGCAGTCATCAGACGGGGGAGCGACTCATCGGCCGTGGGCCCGGTCGGCCGCGGCGTTCGGCTTGGTGACCGGCGGCCGCGAGGGTTCAGCGGTGGGCTGCGCCCGCAGAGCAGCGGCCTGCAGAGCGACCGAGGGGTCCGGCGCCCAGCCCGGCTGCTCGGGGAGGCGCTGGTCACCAGGAGTTGCGACCCGCTCGTCGAAAGAGGCGTGGTCGTGGGTGCCGCCCGTCGCCATGGGAACCAGCGAACCGGTCTCGCGCCGCACCGCGTCCCAAGTCGCGAGCCGGTCCGGCGGCGCCTCGCGTCGCTTCAACGGCATGATCCGGTACTCGCGCCGCACGTCCATCAGCGCGGCCGCGGCCGCGCGATACCCCGACGCTGCCGCGGTCTCCCGGGCGACGCGACGCACGTGGTCGACGGCTGAGACAGGGTCGGTGAAGCGGGACTCGTCGTCGGTCATCAGAACTCCTTACGGCGTTGGGCTACCCGTGGCCACGGCTCAGCGCGTCGGCCCCGAGGGCGGCTGGGACGTCGGCAACGAGTCCTGGTTCGGCTGCGGCGATGAGGTGTTCGGCGGAGCGTTGAGCGCCGAACGCATCAGCGGGACGCTCGATGTCGTGACTGGAGCAGCCGGCTGACTCGTGGGGCTCCTCTGGCTGGTCACCTCTGCGAGGAGCGCGATGGCGCGGTCGGCGAGGTCACACCCCGCGTCGTCGCTGTCGTGCCAGTCCGCGGAGGCAGGGAGGTCGCCGTCGTCGGCCTCCCCGGCGGAGAACGCGACTCGTTGCGCCCGCCACTGGGCATGTTCAGCGATCAGGTCCGATGCTGCGCGGAGCTGGTCGACTGTCGGCCCGTCGATCCTGCGTCCCAGGGCGGCGGCGAGCAGGGGCAGCAGCTCTTCTGCTGTGGGCAGGGGCACGTCCGCGGCTTCGCGGTGCTGGCGGTCCCAGTCGGGCCGTGCGCCCGGGGGGTGCCCTTCGTAGTCGCAGTAGTGGCCGTCCTCGACGCCGTCGAGGGGATACCCGTCGACGGCCGCGCTCGAGACGGCCCATCTGAGAGCGCCGGAGCCGGCGCGCCCGTCCTCAGTCTCGGCGACATAGACGGATCGGAACGTGGGACCGGAGTAGGTGCCGCCTTGGTCGAACGACAGGAAGACACCCGTTCCATCGGTGGTCCAGCCGGTCGCCGTGCCGTACTGCGCTCGGCCCGCGCCGTCGCGGCGGTAGACACGGGTGCCAGCGGGTGCACTGTCTGGGGCCGCGACCACTGGGCGCGTCGAGGATTCCTCGAGGTGGAGGTAGACCTTGACGTGGTTCTCGATCCGATGCGGGTAGCCGGAATCATCAACCCACGGCGATTCCTGGGCAGGGGACCGGTCGGCATTGGCCGACGAACGGGTCGGATGCTCGCTCATCTCGGCGCTCCTTGTCTGTCGGTGGGGATGTGCCCGGGCCCACCGACACGGCGGTGACGGGGCAGGCAAGCTGTGGGGTTGTCAGAACGCCGGAGCGCCGTAGGTGGTGCTGCGCGCGGCGGGGAACGGCATCGGGGTCCGGGAGGACGCCGTGGGCGTCAGGTTGAGCGTCTGTTGCAGGGCGGCCCGCTGGAGCGGGTTGCTGAACCTCGCTGCTGGCTCACTGGGCGCGGGCATGTTCACCAGGTCGGTGAGCGTGGCCTCAAGCCGGGAGCGGCGCCCCACCCGGATCGGGCCGTCGCGGTGGCGCGGGTGGGCGTCGACCAGATTGCTGGTGCCGCGGAGCAGTTCGCGCCGCAGCGCCTTGCCCAGGTTGTGGGTCACCTCGTGGGTCGCTTGGGCCAGCTCGACCATCTGAGTGGGCTGCAGCGCGAGGGCCACGCCGTGGTCCTCCATCCGGGCCACCGCGGTCGTGAGCTCGCTCTGCTGCCAGAAGCGGCGCATGTTGGGCTCCTGGTCGACCCTGACGTCGGCCAGGTGGCTGATCTGAGGCTGCAGCGACTCCAGCACCTCGGCACGCTCGTTGAAGAACGCCGCCAACGTGGCCGTCTTCGGTGACTGGCTGGCCGCCGCCGCGAACGCGCGGCACAAGTACAGCTGGCTGGCGGTGACCTGCCGAGCGGAGTCGGCGGAGATCTCCGGCTCGCCTGCGTAGAAGCTGTCGCTGGCCACCATCGGGCGCAGGAACCGGGCCAGCCGCTGCTGAGCGGCCGCGAGGTCGGAGGGCGTGGAGACCAGTGACACCGGCTCAACGACGTTCGACCCAGCCGGCTGCCGCAGTCGCGGGGTTGCCTCCTCGGGGCTCGCGCTCGTGGCGTGCCAGGTCGCTACTCGCGCGGCTTGGGAGAGCACCATGCGCTTCTCATCCAGCCCCATCGAGAACTCCGGCCGATGATGCTCCGCCAGCAACCCGACCTCCTCCAGTCGCGAGTCGAGGACCAGGACCGCCTCCAGGGCGACCGCGACATCGCGCATCACCCACCAGCCGGCACCCGGGTCGGTGCGCCAAGGCTGAGCCTCGGCTGCGGACAGCGCGTGCGAGGCCGACAGCAGCTCGATGGCCGCGGTCCGCCACGACTCCACCGTGCGATCAGTCGAGGCAGGGGTCAGGTAGTCCGGGTGTGCGCGCCGCTCCTCGAGGGGGAGCGTGGGCAGGGCGAATGCGATGTTGTCCACCAGGCTCGCGAGCTTCTCGTCCAGCCCGGCCAGCGTCGGTTTCGGGGTCCGGGCTGGCAGATGGTCCGGCGGCGGGTACCAGCTGTCCTGGCCGAGGTCGTAGAGCAGTTGCCGCAGCGCGTCGACAACCGTTTCGCGACAGTGCAGCAGCTGGTCGACGGCCTGCTCATCGGATGGAAGCACGTCGTGGCGGATCAGAGCGTTGAGTGCCTGGGCGGCGTTCTCGGAGTGCTCGCCGTAGGTGGTGACCGTCATCGCGGTTCACCCGCCGGTCGCCGGGGACAAGTCGTTGCCATGCCCGGAGAAGCAACCGCCGCGGAGCCAGATCGGACACCGCGGCGGGAGATGGTTGTGGAGAAGTTGGCTACAGGCCCGGCGTTCCGGGGGAGCGGTGCCCCGGATGCGCGGCATGCGCGGTGGGAGGGTTGCTCTTGTCTCGGTCGGGTTCTCGCAGCGCGCTGGCCTGCATCAGTCCGGTTCGAGCAGAGTCCGCAGGTGGTTTCGGGGCGTGGCCGCCACCGAAGTGGTTCGGGTCGCCGGGGTCGATCAGCGTCACTCGCGGTCCGTAGTCGGCACACGTGCGGGCGATCGATGCGGGGATCGGGTCCACGTAGACGTCGTCGAGCGACTCCTCGCGGTTGGTGTCCTCGGCGAACCCGTCGATGAGGGCCGAGTGCTGCATGGCCGCTACTGCTTGCTGGTGCGTGGCATAGGGGCCGACGACCTCGGGGCGCGGATGCTCCGAGTCTGCGTACCAGCGCAGGATGACCCACCAACCCGGCGCCTCGGGTCCGCCGTGGGCGTCGACGTAGTCGGTCCAGGTTGCATCAGCCGGCAACGGGGTCGTCATGCCCGGAGAAGCAACCGGCGAAGGGTCGGATCGGACACAGCCAGACCTGCCCGATGCGAGAACTCAGGGCCGGTCAGGCCACGGCGGCGACGCCGCGGCGCAGCAGCCGACGAGCAGAGTCGAGCCGCAGCGAGTGCTGAAGCACCTGAGAGTCCGCCAGCAGGTCGGTGAGACGCTGCTCGAGGTCCGCCAGCCCCGATCGCAGATCACCGACCTGCACGGGCACGTAGCCGGCGGGCCGTCGCTGACCGAAGTCGGTGAGCTCGGCGCGCGCCATGCCCAGGAACGGCAACACCAGGGCGTGCCCCTCCTGGCCGGTCGCGTCCTCGAGCGCGGCGAGCAACGACACCGCATACACGAAGTCCGGGGTCGCGTCGTAGACGTCTCCGGCGCGGCCGGTGGCGGGAACAGTCATCGGAGTTGGTCCTTTCGAGTGAGGTCGGTAGCAGGCTCGACCCCGCTACCTAGTGGAGCAGAGCCGCCCAGAGAGCCGCATCCGACGCGCCTGAGCCGGGGGAGAACAGCCGCGATCGGCAGCCTGTGGACCGCAACCGGACCTTGGGGTGCTCTCACCGCGACCACCCCGACGAGCTCGGGGACAGCGGCGAGTCCTCCGGTCGCGGCCGGGCCGGCGGGGAGGGCGGCACGATCGCGGGCCGACCCGCCTGAACCTGCCCACTGGGCTGGGGGAGTGTCGAGGCCTCCGGCTGGGATCCGTTAGGTGGGCAGGAGGCTGGGCCGGGGTGGTCGGCGGCGGCGTTCTCGGCGCTGTCGGCGGCGAGCTCGGCCGAGAGCCGGTCGCGTTTCGCGCGCACCTCGGCAAGCTCGCCGGCGCGTGGGAAGGCGTCGACCAGGCCGGCGCGGGCCCGCTCGGCCTCCCGTTCGATCTTGCTGGTCTCCATGTCGACGTCGTCGAGCACCCGCTCCAGGCGGCGGGGGAGGTTCTCGACGCGGGTCACCAGGCCCGGGCTCGGTTGTCGCACGTCGCCGGCCTCGACGAGCAGGTGTACCCGGGGCACTTCGACGAGCGAGACGACGTACCGAGGTTGGCCCATCCACGAATCCGCCGACACCTGCAGATGGAGGCCGGCGAGGTCGCACAGCGGGTGCGGGTCGCGCTGGTATGGCTGCACCGCGAGCAAGGCTCGCTGCAACGCTGGGGCGGCGTCTGCCCGCTTGCTGAAGGCCGTGCCGTTGATCCGCATCCAGAATGCGTCGCCGTCGGTGTCGCGTCGCAGCGGAATCGCCGCCAGCAGTTGCTGGCGGTCGGTCGCCAGCCGCTCCAGCCGCGGCCCGGCCTCCCGGATCGTCGCTGCGAGGCTGCGCTGGGCGGACGCCCAGGCCCGCTCGAGGCGCTCGAGCTTGGTCGCGTCGGTCTCTGCCTTTGCCAGCTCCATGATCCGGGGATCGCCTGAGGCCAGCGCCTTCACCTCGGCGTAGGAGAGAGCCGAGTCGCCGATGTCCTCGATCTCGCGCACGTCCAGTCGGCCGCGCATGAGCTGGTTGATGAACTTCGCCTTCCGCTCCACCGTCTGCCACAGGTAGGTGTCGAAGCTCGACTCGGTGACGTACCGGTACACCCGGACGGAGTCGTTCAGGTTGCCCTGTCGCATGATCCGGCCGTCCCGCTGGGCCAGGTCGGCGGGACGCCACGGGCAGTCGACGTGGTGCAACGCCACCGCGCGGCGCTGGACGTTGGTGCCGACACCCATCTTCTCCGTCGAGCCGATCAGCACCGCGATGTGCCCGGTGCGGGCCTGCTCGAACAGCCGTGCCTTCGCGCGGTCGTTGTTGGCCTCGTGCATGAACCGCACCTTCGGTGCCGGGACGCCGCGTGAGACTAGCTGCGCCTTCAGCTCCTCATAGGCGCTCCAGCCGGCTCCGGTCGGGGTGCCGAGGTCGCAGAACACCAGCTGCAGGGCGCCGGGCTCGGGGTCGTTGCCGAAGACGACGTCGGCATGGTCGTGGTAGATGCCCGCGACTCGTTCGGCGACCGCGTCGACCTTCGAGGGCTCTCGGTCCAAGAATGCGGCCAGACCATCGATCTGGTGGTCGACGAGCCGCAGGTCCAGTGCGGCGGCGCGGCCGTGGCCGCTGATCTTGAGCATGTTGTCCTCGCTCGGATCCACCTGCCGCGAGGAGACGGCGTCGGCTCGCTGCGCGAGCAGAGCCATGAAGTCGACCAGCTCCTGACTCGGTGGGACCACGATCGTCTCGGGTGCGCCGCCCTCGAGATCGGGGGTGGGCAGGTTGAGGTCCTCGGCGGTCTTGACGTCGGCGACCTGGTGCCACAGCCGCAGCAGCTCGGGAACGTTGTTGAACTTCGCGAACCGCGCCTTCATCCGGAACCCCGTCCCCGACGGGGAGAGCTCGAGGTCGGTGACGACCTGCCCGAACGTGGCCGCCCAGGTGTCGAAGTCGCTGATTCCCGCGGCCTCCAGGTCGGCCGGGGCCAGGTAGCGCAGCATGGTGTACGCCTCGGCGACGCTGTTGGCGATCGGGGTGGCGGTCATGAACGTGGCCACCCGGCGGCCGTGGCGGCCCCGCAGGTAGGACATCTTCAGATCGAGGTCGGTGGCCCGGTTCGACCCCTCCACGGCGACGCCGGGGATGTTGGAGGCCAAGCGCAGGTTCTTGTAGCCGTGCGCCTCATCGACGCACAGGTAGTCGATCCCGGTGGCCTCAAAGGTGATCGCCGGGTCACGCTCGACGTCGCGCAGCTTCTTCAACCGCTCCTCGGCGCGTGCGAGCGTGCCCTCCAGTCGCTTCACCGACAGGCCGCGCTCGGACTTCGAGGCGGCCAGCCACATGCGCAGCTGGGTCAGCTGCTCGTCGAGGTAGGCCTCCTCGGTGTCCTTCGAGACCGGGATCTTCTCGAACGCCGAGCGAGACATGATGACCGCGTCCCACTCACCGGTCGCGGCGCGGGCCACGAACAGCCGCCGCTTGTCCCTCACCAGGTCGTCTGTGCCGCAGGTCAGGATCCGGGCCTGCGGGTAGGCCTGCAGCCACTCCCGGGAGAACTGCTCCAGCATGTGGTTGGGCACCACCACGGCCGGCTTCCTGACCAGGCCCAGTCGTCGCAGCTCGGAGACACCGGTGACCGCGGCGAGGGTCTTTCCGGCGCCCACCTCGTGGGCCAGCAGCACCGATGGTTGAGCCACCATCCGCGCCACCGCAGCGTGCTGATGCGGCCGCAGCCGCAGCGGGCGGCCCTCATGGACCCGAGCCATGCCCGGGTAGTGCTTGTCCTCGTCGACGTCGTAGGAGCGCAGCACGATCGCGTTCAGCTTGTCGTTGTAAGTGCGCACCAGCTGCTGACACCGCTCCGGGTCCTCCCACAGCCAGGTCGCGAACCGCTCCTGAAGCTCCTCGGCCTTCTCCTGCGCAGCGAAGGTTGCCGTCTCGTTCGGGATCCGCCGTCCGTCCGGGGTCTCGTCCGTGACCCGGATCTGTCGCTGCTCCAGGCAGGCCTGGACGATGTCGATCGCGCTGGCCCGCTCGGTGCCCCAGGTGTTCCGGGCGGCCACCGAGTGGCGGTTGCCGCGCACCGACCACACCGACCCGCCGGGGTGTTCCACCTCCACGGTCCGGTCATCGAGGGTCTCGCGCAGGAACTGCTCCACCGTCGTGGCCGGCACCCATGGCACGCCGAGCTGGGCGACGATCTCGGTCGGCCCGAGGTCCTCGGGCAGCACCTCGGTCAGTGCGGTCGCGGCCGCCCGCAGTCGGCGCACCATCGGCTGGGCCGACTCATCGCCAGTCGCGGCGGCGCCCTCGATGAGTTGCTCGAGGACCTCTCCGACCCTCGTCAGCCGCGCGCGGACGTTCCCGGAGAGGAACTCCGCGCGGGGCACCCAGTTGGCTGTCCATCCCTCCTCGCTGCGCTTGACGGTGTCGGGGTCGACGAAGGCGAACGCCTCCAGCTCGGTTTCGGCCGCGGCGTGGTCGACGCCGAGCAGCCGCGCGATCTCGCCGGTGCGCACTTCGCCGTAGGTGTCCAGGCATAGCGACACCGCGTCGGCCGGGGAGTCCGCATGGGTGCGCAGGACCCGGGGAGCGACGACGCGCTCGGTGAAGATGTCGGCCTTGCGTGCGGTGCCGGTCGCGGAGTCGTAGTGCTCCAGCGCGAACACGGCGGGGGAGTGGGGGTCGCCGCGGAACCCGCCCTGACGCGGCCGCACGTGCGCGACCACCGGCTCCCCGGTCTTCGGGTCGATCCTGCCGGTATTGCGACCGGTGACCCGGTTGATCGGCCCGTACCGCTTGACGTAGGCGTCGTACTGCCGGTTCAGCCGCTCCCGCAGCGCATTCATCCGCTCCTCGCCGGCCATTCCGGGCCCCTTCGGCAAGCTCGCGGCCCTCGGCAGGTCGCCCGGCAGGGGAGTGGTTGCCTCGGCCTCCAGTAGCGTGACGACCGTGTCGCGCAGCGCGGTGAGCATCCGCAACTCGTTGGCCTGCGACTTCGGTACCTCCAACGGTTCCGGCACGCCGTCGCGCACATGCAGCCAGCCGCCGTCCTCGCCCATGCTGATGTGACCCTCGGCCCGCACGACCGCCCCGGGCAGCACCAGCGGCTCCTCGGCGGCACCGCGACGCGGCCCTGGGACCGGGGTTCCCGCCGCCGCCGGTGTGCGGTTGGTCGCCGGCGTTGTCGTCGGTGGGCTGGTCGGCCGGGATGCGGTCGTAGCAGGGGTGAACAGCGGTCGGACGTCGGCATAGTTGGACAGGTCGAACGCCAGCTGGCGCCCGAGATCCGCGGCGACCCGTTCCGCGAGGCTCTGGCCGTCGCTGGTCAACGGCGGGCTGACCGCGACTTCCGGCCCGAACCGGCCCGAGCGTGACGTGAGGCGACCAACCACCCGAGCTGGTTGCTGCACGAACAGCGAATTGAGGTTGACCTCGGCATCCTCCAGGCCAGCGCCGGCCCGGAACGAAGGCAACCTCTCCAGGTTGCGCCAGCCCGGCGTGAGTTCGACCGGCTCCTCGCCCTCGGCTCGGCGCCGGAAGATCAGCAGATCGGTGATGACGTCGGTGCCGGCGGCCTGATGGTGGGTCTGATTCGGCAGCCGCACTGCCGTGACCAGGTCTGCCATGTCGGCGAAGGCGTCCCGGGCCGCCGGGCTCGCCGCGTCCATCGTCCAACGAGAGGTCAACACGGCGACCACACCGCCGGGGCGCACCAGGTGCAGGCTCTTGTAGATGAAGTAGTTGTGCAGGCTCAGCCCGAGCTGGTTGTGCGTGGAGTCGTGGGGGACGACGTCGGCGAAGGGCACGTTGCCGATGACCAGGTCGCGCTTCCCCTCCGGCAGCCGGATCTCGGCGAACGACTCGGATCGGATGTCCGCGGCCGGGTACAGCAGCGACGCCACTCGCGCGGTGGTCGGATCCAGCTCGACGCCGACCACGTCGCGGACATGATCGGGCGCGAATCCGATGAAGGCGCCCGACCCGCAGCCCGGCTCCAGGACGCGACCGCCGGCAGCCTGGTCGAACCCGGCTTCACCGAGTGCCGACCACAGCGCCTTGACCAGCGCGGCATCGGTGTAGTGAGCGTTGAGCGTCGTACGGGCCGCCGCCGCGCGAGCGCGGCCCTGCAGCAGTTCACGAGCCCGCGCCGCGGCCTCACTGTGCTGAGCGGTGTCGTCGAAGACCTCCGGCAGCGACCCCCAGCCCGACCAGCGCGCCAACACACCCTGCTCCTGCGCGGAGGGAGCCCGGTCCTCCTCCTCGAGCTGTGCCAGCAGCTCCAGCACCGCCACGTTCGCGGTGAGCCGCCCCCGCGGCGTCGAGGGGGCAAGGTCGCTCTGCGAGCCCGGCCGAAACCGCAGCGACTCCCCGGCAGGAATCAGCCCGCCCCCCGCCGAAACACCCGCCGAAGCGACCGTCGCCGGCTGCGGGGCGACGACGGGGTCGACCGCAGTCTCTACATGTCCGGAGGAGTCCTCAGACCCGGTTCCATGTGCTGACGCAGCACCTCCGACTCCGCGGTCGTCCTCGCCTCGCTCAGCCGCCCCACCCGCTCCAGGTAGCCCTCCGACGGATCCGACGGGCCGGCGATCCGGTCCGCCAACGCGTCGATCTCCATCTCGATCTGCAGGCCCAGTTCCTCGAAATAGGTCTCCGGATCGGAGATCGCCGCCAACTCCGTGGCCCGATGCTTCGCGTAGTGCTCCAGCATCCGTGCCCCGTACGGGTTCATCCCGAGCCCCTTCCTCCGTCACGACCTGCAGCGTGGTGGACGTGCGGTCCTCGCCATCGCTGGCGGCCGCACCAACTTGGTCACCGACGTGGTCACCAGGCTCCTCACCAAGATCCCACAGCGCCAGCTGATCGGAGTCAGCAACACTCGCCCGCCGTCGCACCACGCCCGGCACCTCCAACTCGTAGGCGAGGACGCCGGCCGCAGCACCCACGCCACGGCTCACCACCGCCCTCACCACGAAAGGCACCCGGCCGGGCCGCGGATCGGACACCAGCCGGCGAAAATGTGGAAAAAGTTCCGGCCGCCCCGCGTCCGGCGTCCGATCCATGAGTCGAGCCGTTGCCTATCCGGGCATGACAACAACACACAGCACCCCGCCAGCGAGCCGGCCCGACCACAGCAGCGACCCTCCCGGTGACCGGCAAACCTTCGAGCTCTACGGCCACCGGATCACCCACACCAACAACTCCGACGTACAGCAGCTCCTCGCAGCCGCGCACACCGACCGCGTCCGGCCCGTGTGCCTGTGCCGCCCCGCCGGCGTCGCCATGTACGTCGCCAAGATCGGGCCCGACAAGTACGTCATCAAACGCATGCCCGACTCCGGGCTCGAGCACGCACCCCGCTGCGCCTCCTACCTGCCTCCCGAAGGGCTCTCTGGGCTCGGCCAGGTCCTCGGCTCCGCGATCACCGAGGAAGCCGATAGCGGCCTGACCGCCATCAAGCTCGGGTTCCGCATGTCGAAGACCGAGCGCCCCGCGCCGACCGGCGCCGGCGCCGGGGGAGTGGCGGACTCGGTCGCCGCCGACCCGAACCGCCTCACCCTCCGCGCCGTCCTGCACTACCTGTGGCAGGAAGCCGACCTGGCGACCTGGACACCCGGCATGGACGGCAAGCGCAACTGGCGCATCGTGTCCTGGTACCTGCGCCAGGCCGCCCGCGGGAAGTTCACCAAGGGCAAGCCGCTCGCCGCCCGGCTCTACGTCCCCGAGCCGTTCAACGCCGAGAAGAAGCCCGACATCGCCGCGCGGCGTCTCGCGGCATGGGCACCGATGCAGCAGCACGGCTCCGCCCAGCAGTTCATGATGCTGATCGGGGAGCTCAAAGCGATCGCGCCGGCACGGTTCGGCCACAAGCTCGTCATCAAGCACATGCCCGACGCCCCGCTCATGGTCGACGACAAGCTGCACGACCGCCTCCACAAGCGGTTCGGCGACGAACTCGAACTGAGCCGCGCCGACGACGACGGCCACCTGATGGTGATCGCGACCTTCTCCGTCGGCCGCGCCGGCCTGGCCACCGCCGAAGAGATCTCCCTCGTCATGACCGACGAACACTGGCTGCCGTACGAGTCTCTCCGCGACAAGCTGCTCCTCGACGCCGCACTCACCGCGCGCCGCAGGTTCACCAAGTCGCTGCGCTACAACCTCGCTCCCGACAAGCCCATGGCCTCCCTGGTGTTCACAGACACCGAGGCCCCGACCGCTGCATTCGTGCTCACCAGTGACGAGGACCGTGCGATCGCCGCCGAGATCGCCGCCGACACCGGCACCGAGGCCTGGACCTGGGTCGTGCCCGAGGACATGCCGCCACTCCCGCCGGTCGCCAACCACTGAGCAACCCCCGCCGTCCTGTCGAGCCGGAAGCTCCAGACCAGCAAGCCGGGCGGCCCGGGGCTCGCCCGGTGGCAACACCCGGACGTTCGATCGAGCTCGGCAAGGCGATCCACTACGACGACCACGCACTCGGTTGAGCGGCTCTCGTCTCGGCGCCGAGGAGCCCGGATCCCGGCGCCGAAGCGGCCTGCAGTTTTCGACTCTTCCGCCGGCCGCCGTAGGTAGGGTTTCCGACTGGGGTTGCACGCTCGCGGCCCTGCGCCAACCCCAGGGAGCCGCCGTGCGTCTGACCGCCGACAAGATCGTGACTTGGACCGATCCGTCCGCGCCCGCAGGCGTCACCACCGAGAAGGTCTACCTCGGCCCGGACCCGCACGGCCTCGGAGGATTCCAGGTCGCGGTGGCATCCGCCGTCGCCGCGCCGTCCCGCCAGGGGCTCCGGGACCTCTTCACGGCCCGCACGGGCCGGACACAGGTGCAGCTGGTTGTGGCCGTTGTCCACGACGGAACGGTCCACCTCTTTGGCCCCGATCCGCAGGCACAACCGATCGTCCTGCCCGTCGAGCAGGCGCAGCGCCAGCTTCAGTCAGTGCTCGCCGAGCCAGACCTCCTCGCGGCAACGGAGCGGTTCGCCGGCTTCCGCAAGGCCAACGACTCGACCGGCGTCGCAGGCTTCACCAACAGCGGCCTCTTCGCCTCCCACCACATCACCAGCAACGTTCCGAAGCGACCCGACTGGGAGTCGCTCGGCAGCAAGGCCGGGGCCCTGCTCAGCAAGCGCGGCAAGCAACTCGTTGAAGGCCTCGGGTTCGGCACGCAGCCCGGGCCGAACGGCACCATGCTGCTGTCCATCGGCGGGCGTCCGCCCCGCGCTGTCGCGGTACTGCTCGAGGACACCGAGCAGTTCGACGCGAAGACCCAGCGATTCCAGCTCTCGCCCGTCGCGTTCGGCCTCGCCGTGGCCTCCAAGCAGGAAGTTCCCTGGCTCGTCGTACTCCGCAAGGACCAGATCCGGCTCTACCCAGGCCGCGACGGCGTCGGCGTCGGGTCCAAGGGCCAGGCCGAAACCTTCTTCGAAGTCGACCTCTCGACCATCGACTCCGAGTACGCCGCCCTTCTCCCGCTGATCTTCTCCGCCGACGCCCTAGTCGCCGACGGCACCACGGACGAACTGCTTCGTGACAGCTCGCGCTACGCCAGCGAGCTCGGCGCACGCCTGCGCGAACGCATCTACGACGAGATCGTTCCGCCCGTCGCAGTCGAGGTCGCCCAGCGACTCGCGAAGTACGCCGCGGTCCCGCTCAACGCTGACGGGCTCGCACTCGCATACCGCGTCACCCTGCGCATCCTTTTCCGGCTCCTGTTCCAGGCCTACGCCGAGGACCGCGGCCTCCTGCCCTCCGGCCGCAACGAGGGCTTCGACGCCAACAGCCTCAAGACCAACGCACGCCGACTCATCGACTCCGACACGGACGAGTTCGGCGATTCCACGACCATCTGGTTCGACCTGGTCCAGGTCTGGAACGCCATCGACCAGGGCAACCCGCAGTGGCAGATCCCGTCCTACAACGGCGGACTCTTCTCTACCGACCCCGACCGCTCGCCCGAAGGCGCGCTCATCAAGAAGATCGAGCTCCCCGACAGCGTGCTCGGCCCAGCGCTCAAGAGCCTCCTCATCGACGTCAGCAACGACGGCGTACCCGGCCCCGTCGACTTCCGCTCCCTCAGCGTCCGTGAATTCGGAACCATCTACGAAGGTCTCCTCGAGAGCTCACTCTCGCTCGCTGAAGAGGACCTGACCCTCGACAACAGCGGCGCCTGGATCCCCGCCAAACCCGGAGACACCGTCTACGCGCCGGCCTCGTCGGTCTACTTCCACACAGCGTCCGGTGAGCGGAAGGCAACCGGCTCCTACTTCACGCCCAAGGTCGTTGTCGATCACCTCATTGAGCGCTCCATCGTGCCGGCACTCACCGCGCACCTCGAGAGGATCGCCCTCCACCTCAGTAAGGGGGACGCATCTGCGGCTGCGCGTGAGTTCTTCGACTTCCGAGTAGCCGACCTCGCGATGGGCTCTGGGCACTTCCTCGTCGCGGCCGTGGACAAGATCGAAGCTCTCATGCGCACCTTCCTCACCGAGCACGCAGTACCCGGGGTCACCGAGGAACTGCTCCGGCTCGCCGCCGTGGCTCGCGACGCGCTCGGCACAGACGACGTCGCCAAGAGCGAGGTCGACGAAGTCGGCCTCCTACGGCGGCAGGTCGCCCGCCGCTGCATCTACGGCCTCGACATCAACCCGATGGCAGCAGAACTGGCACGCCTTGCCCTCTGGATTCACACGTTCGTACCGGGCCTGCCCATGAGCAACCTGGACCACGGCCTCGTCAACGCCAACAGCCTCACCGGCATTGGGACCATCGACGAGGCGCTCGATGCGCTTCAACCGAATCGCAAACCTGGGCAGATGAGTCTCTTCGACGAGATCCTGACTGACCAGCTGGCATCGTCAAAGACGCTTCTGTTGGATGTTGCCAACGCGAGTGAAGCCAACAAGTCGGAGGTTGAGCAAGGGGCACGACTCCTCGCGCAGGCCCGCGAGGCAGCGGACACAGCGCGGCGCATCTTCGACGCTGCCGTCTCGGCGCGCATCGGGAAGGTCGACCCAAGCCTCATCCTTGACGAAGATTCGCTGGAACGCGTCCTCGCGTTGGCGGTAGTCGCAGAGACCGCGGAACGTCTGCAGCCAGCGCATCTTCCGTTCCTCTTCCCGGAGGTGTTCCTCCGCGACAATCCCGGCTTCGACGTCCTCATCGGAAACCCACCTTGGGAGAAGCTGCACGTCGAAGAGCTTCAATGGTGGGGGTTGCGGTTCCCCGGCCTGCGTTCCATGCGCCAGCGGGAGCGTGATGCGGCACTGAAGGCGTTTCGCGAAAGCCGCCCCGACTTGGAAGGTGAGTACCAGCGCGACCTGCTAGCCGTTAAGGAGACGAGTGAGGCAGTCGGGTCAGGACCATTCCCCGGAATCGGCGCCGCGCACCTCGACCTCTTCTCCGCCTTCGCTTGGCGCAACTGGCAACTTCTCAGGCAGGGAGGGCGCGTTGGCGTGGTCCTCCCGCGCGGCGCACTTGCAGGATCGGGCCTGATCGAGTGGCGACGCACGATTCTGATGCAGGGCTCCTTCGTCGACGTCTGCTTCCTAGTCAACAACCAGCAGTGGCTGTTCGCGCAGGTCCACCCGCAGTACACCGTCGGGCTTACGGTGCTTGCGCGCGGCGAGGACCATGTCGTTCGATTCGCCGGTCCCTTTTACAACCAACGCGACTTCCTCGCCGGCGCTAGCGACGTCGCCGAGGTTCCGGCGGAGGAATTCCAGAGCTGGTCGCCGTCGGCGGCCTTCCCGCTGATCCCGGACCCAGCTTCCGCTGACGTCTTCCGCCAGATGAAGAAGAGTCCCAGGTTGGACGCTCGTCGGCCAGGTTGGGAGTTCCGGCCACTCCAAGGTGATCTGAACGCCACGAGCGAGAGGAAGGTGCTCGAGTTCGACGTGGACGAGCCCAAGGGTCGCATTCCTGTCGTGACGGGTGGCTCGTTCAATCTCTGGCGACCAGATGCAGCGCTGCCGAAGGGCTACGCGCCTGAGAAGGCGTTCCGGAAGTACATCGCAGCCAAGGTCGCGCGGTCTTCGCGCTTGGCTCGCTCCGCATACCACGGCATGACCTTCACGGAGGATCGACTTCCGTTCGATTCCCCACGGATTGCATTCCGGCGCATGGCTCGGGCGACGGATTCGCGGACGCTGATCGCCTGCCTTCTGCCACCGAGGACTGCGGCTATGGAGGAGGCGCCAGTCCTGGTACAACGGGATGGGGGCGCAGCGGAGACCGCAGCCCTGCTCGGCGTTCTCTCGAGCGTTCCGTTTGACTGGTACGTGCGTCGCTGGGCCGAGATGAAGCTCTCCTTCGAGCTTCTCAACCCGAGCCCAGTGCCGAATGTCGACGTTGAGAGCCCGCTCGGCCGACGGCTCGTCGAGGTGTCTGCGCGCCTCGCGGCCGTCGACGACCGCTTCCGTGATTGGGCCGCGGAGGTGGGCGTTACGACCGGTTCGGTTGCGAGCCCGCTCGACAAGGATCAGCTGATCGCCGAGTTGGACGCTGTCGTGAGCCTGCTCTACGGGCTCACCGAGGACCAGGTCGAGCACGTCTTCGCCACGTTCCACCGGGGCTGGAACTACGAGGCCCGACTCAACCTGGTGCTCGAGCAGTACCGAGAGTGGAAGGGCAAGGCATGACCCAGCTCCCCGACTTCGCTACCAACGCCGCACCAAGCGAGCCGGAGACGACGGTTGCTGACAAGGTCAACGAGCTCTTCCGCCTCCTGCGACAGAACAAGGTGACCGCGCCGCCTATCGCGATAGCCACGGCGTACATCAACCCGGCTGGGTTCGCGCTGCTCGCGGACGAGCTGGAGGCCGCGCCGCGAGTGCGGCTCCTGCTCGGCGCCGAGCCCGAAGAGGACTCAGTCCGCGCGATCACGGCTGGCGACGCTGACCAAGACGCGCGGCGCGACGCCGCGATCGCTGCCCATCAGGCCTGGCTGGAGGCCGAGCGAGACACGATGGGCTTCGCGCGGGTGCCGACCTCCGAGGCGAAACGGATGGTCGAGTGGCTCCAGTGCGTCGACCCCGACGGCGCCGCAAGAGTGGAGGTTCGTCGGTACACGGGTGGCTTCCTACACGGCAAGACCTACCTCGTCGAGGACGGCGCGGCTCAGGCCGCCATCGCTGGCTCCTCGAACATGACCTACGCCGGCCTTGCCCACAACGCCGAGCTGAACCTCGGCACTGGCGGTGGCACCAGCTCGGCCAGCAAGGTGCGCGAGTGGTTCGAGCACTTCTGGGACCTCAGCGAGCCCTACGACCTTGCCGAGCTCTACGGCCGCCTGTGGGACCCACACACCCCTTGGTCGGTCTACCTGCGCATGCTATGGGAGCTCTACGGCGAGCACCTCGACGCCGATGAGAACTCGAACGTCCGCACCGGTCTGAACCTCACCCGTTTCCAGGCCGACGGCGTGACCCGCATGGAGCGCCTCCTCGACGAGCACGGCGGGGTGCTGGTCGCCGACGAGGTCGGCCTCGGGAAGACGTTCCTTGCCGGTGAGGTCATCTACCGGACCGCGAACATCAACCGGCAGCGCGTGCTCATCGTCGCTCCCGCCGCGCTGAAGTCCTCGATGTGGGAGCCCTTCCTCGAGACCCACGACTTCAGCCGCTGGGTGAAGGTCTACTCCTACGAAGAGGTCCGCAACCGCCTCGACCCCGAGAGGGGCTCCATCGACACGTTCCTCCAAGAGGTCGAGGACTACTCGCTCGTCGTCATCGACGAAGCCCACAACCTCCGCAACTCTGGCGCTCAGCGCTCCGGCGCCGTCGACCGTGTGATCACCGCCGGCAGTCCCAAACGCGTCGTTCTACTCACCGCGACCCCGGTCAACAACTCGCTCAGCGACCTCGAGACCTTGGTCAAGTACTTCATCCGTGACGACGCCAGGTTCGCCTCCCTCGGGATCCCCAGCATTCGCGAGTACATCAAGCAGGCCCAGGCCATCGACCCGGCCAACCTCACCCCGGAGCATCTGTTCGACCTGATGGACCAGGTCGCCGTGCGCCGCACTCGTAAGTTCGTCAAAGAGCACTACGCCAACGAACTGATCATCGGCCCAGACGGAAAGCCAACGACGATCAAGTTCCCGCAACCGAAGGTCCGCCGCATCGACTACGACCTCGACGACGATGGCCTCGCCCTGATCGACGCCATGGTCTACGCCCTCGACGACCCGACCGACCCCCACGCGCCGCGAGCCTGGGAGGACCGCAGCCGCGACCCCAAGAGGCTGATGCTGGCGCGCTACCTGTCCAGCATGTACACCGTCGACCACGACCTGCAGGAGTACCAGATCACCAACGCAGGCCTCCTGCGGTCCGGACTGTTGAAGCGTCTGGAATCCAGCCCCCAGGCGTTGCACGCCTCGCTGGAGAAGATGATCGTCTCCCACGAGTCGTTCCTCGAGGCGCTGGGCAAGGGCTACGTGCTCAAGGGCGAGGCGCTCAGCGAATGGGTTACCTCGGACTCCGACGACCTCGATGAGTTCGTTTTGGAGTTCGACCAGGACGACCAGATCGAATCGGTCGACGGCTACCACCTCACCGAGCTGCAAGCCGACGTCGACTCCGACATCATCCTCCTGCGCGAGCTGAGGGACCTCGCCGAAGTCGTCATCAACGGCCTCGAACCGAAGGTCGAGCGTCTCGTCGAAGAGCTGACCCAGATCGCGGCCGAGGCACAGCGCGTCGACCCACGCGGGGTGTCCCACGCGGACCGGCGAAAGGTCATCATCTTCTCCGCCTTCACCGACACCGTCCTCCCGATCCACGAGGCCGTCGTCAAGGCAATCGAGAACGCACCCGCCGGATCACCGCTGTCGGACTACCGCGGCCGTGTCGCCCCGCCGATCATGGGCTCCTACGCCAAGACCCACGAGCGCGGCGCGAGCGGCGGAGTCGACCAGGGCGGCCGCGCGTCGACCATCGCCGGATTCGCCCCCGCCACAGCCGGACCCCGCAACGCCGCCGGCGAGCCGTCAGCCAAGGACGAATTCGACATCCTGTTCACCACCGACGTGCTCGCCGAGGGCGTGAACCTCCAGCAGGCCGGCCAGATGATCAACTACGACCTGCCGTGGAACCCGATGCGGATCGTCCAACGTCACGGCCGCGTCGACCGCATCGGCTCCAAGCACGACTACGTCTTCCTCGGCCTGTTCTTCCCCGCTGAACGGCTGGATGCCCTCCTCGAACTGGAGGCCCGCCTGGAGGCAAAGCTCGCGCTCGCAGACGCCGCGGTCGGAGCGGGAGAGGTCCTCCCGGGCCGCGGCCCGGGCCATGAGGTCAACCTCGCCGACGACCAGGTGATCGACGAGTTCGAGAAGCTTCTCGACTCCGGCGGCTCGAGCGCCTCACTGTCCGGTGAGGAGTACCGGCGCCGGCTCTTCGGCGCGTTCAACATGGAGCCGGTTCTCAAGTCCGACGTCCTGTCCCTCCCGTATGGATCTGGAAGCGGCTTCGTCAATCCGGTCGTGCACGGCAACGGCTACGTCTTCTGCGTCAAGATCGGCAAGAGCGCCAAGCCGTGGTTCCGCTACGTCCCAGCCCATGACGACTGGACGCTCCGCCTC
Organism: Nocardioides sp. DN36; assembly: GCF_055380375.1. Lineage (NCBI taxonomy): Bacteria > Bacillati > Actinomycetota > Actinomycetes > Propionibacteriales > Nocardioidaceae > Nocardioides > Nocardioides sp. DN36. The sequence continues at coordinate 51,888 of NZ_AP043822.1, forward strand.
ACCGAAGACGGCGAGCCGATCGTCTCGTCCGACACCCTCATCTCACTGCGCGTCGCGGACCCGCAGAACTCCAACGCCGACCGCTGGCTGCCCGAGGACGTCTATGACCACGCGTTCGACGCCTGGGAGGTAGCCCGCGACAGCGTCTACGCAGCCTGGAAAGAACTGACCGACCCCAACGCCTTCCAGCCCGACCTGCCGCTGTCCTTCCGCGACGCCTACTCGTTGGTGCTCCGCAAGGGCGGCTACCTCGGCAAGGAAACGCAGATCTCCTTGGCCAACAGGCTCCGCAGCGTGCCCTCGGCCAAGGTCGCTCGACAAGTGCGAGGAGCGCTCAACCAGGGCGCCACCGACGAGCAACGCATCGGTCTCGTGACCGAGGTCCTCGACGAGGCCGGCATCACCGCACCCCCGCCGCGTGAGCCCCTGCCGGACATCGAGAAGCACGAAGTGCGGCTGGTGACCTGGATGGCGGTCAAGGGCACTCGCGGCCAGGAAGAAGCGCTGGGTCAGATTCCCGGCACGAAGCTCCCGGGCGAGCTGCTCTGATGGCCTTCGAGGCACGCCACTCCATCGACAAGGGCCTGCACCACCTCGCACAGCGACTCGACCCGATCATCGGGGCGAGGCTCGCCCCGAGCCTGGGTGGACTGCCATGGCCAACCGTGCTCTCCGAACTCGACAAGATGCGTGGCAAAACCCCGAAGTCGTACGTCGCGACAGACCTTCAGTCCCAGCTCAAAGCCCTCACCGAACGACTCGGCAACCTAGGCTTCCCCTTCGACAACCACACTCGCCTGGTGAGCGCTCTGGGCAGCGAGCTGCGGATCGTGCGCAACCGCTGGGCGCACCACGACGAGCTGACCACCCTGGACGCCTGGCGCACCCACGACTTCGCCGTGCGACTGCTGGAGCACTTCGGGGACAGCGAGGGCGTTGCCGGTGCGACCGATCTTCGCGACGAGGCGTTCCACGCCCTGGCGGAGGAGAAGGGCGTCGCAGCCCACGCCGAGTCCACACAACCCGCGCCGGTCGTCACCCCGGAGCCCTCCGCCAGCGAGGACGCTGACGTGGTCCGTCCCGACCCGGTCACACTGACGCGCGGCGATGCGGCAAGCACGCCAACCATCGGCTCGGGCCGCTTCGAGTTCGAGCCATGGACTGTCGTGATCGTCGGCGACGTCTCAGTGCTCGACGACCTGCCGAAGAAGGCCGCCAAAGAGAAGGTGCGCGCCGTCGCGACTGAGATCGTCGAGTTCGAGGGACCGATCCACATCGACAGGCTCGCGCAGCTCACCGCCGCGTCGTTCGGCGTCCAGCGGTTGTGGCCGGCACGCGAGAAGAAGCTGACCTACCAGATCAGGCAGACCGGACTTCTCGTCGACGCGGACAAGTTCGTGTGGCCGGCCGACCTCGACCCAAAGACATGGGGCGAGTTCCGCCCCAACGACAGCACCGTCGATCGACCATTCACCCAGATCAGCACGGTCGAGATCGCCAACGCCATGCGCCTTCTCAAGAGGAGCGCGGTGGCCGTCGGCGCCGACGACCTCGACGCCGCCACGCTTCAAACCTTCGGCCGGAAGCGCAAGACCAAGCAGTTCGCTGCGCACCTCGACAAGGCGCGGGCGCTCGTCTGAGAGCACAAGGCCGCGACGGCGACCAGCGGGACTACTTGCTGCCGTCTTCCATCAGTCCTAGCTGAGCGCGGTCCGGGCAGACCAGCTCGAGCCGCGGCTGGCGTGGAGCGAGAGCTGCTCCCGGGCAGTCGGGGTCGTTGCACGGCCCGAAGAACAGGTCAGCCTCGAGGTGCAAGTCAGTCTCCATGAGCGGGGTTCCTCCTCCGGGTTCAGCGAAATGCGGTGGGGTGTGCCAGCACCAGCGCACCGCGACCATCGGGTGCCGTGGTCTCGACGTCCTTGGCCCTCTGCTCGGCGGCCGCAGCTCGGATGCGCTGTACCCGCTCCAAGGAGGCGGAGCCGTGCTGCCACTGCGCGAGGTGGATCAACGATCCCGCGAGGCCGCGCTGGGCGACGATGCGGTCAGCGTCGCGTCGCACCACCGCGCGCCAAGCCCGATCGGCCGCCGGCGCGACGTAGCTGAGCGCCACGAGTACACCGGTCGCAACCCCGAGAACCGGGTCCCCACCAGGCTGGAACCCCTGGAATACAACAACGACACCGACCACGACCCGCAGATGCCACGCGAACTCGCCAGCGGGCACCCAGGAGAAGATGCGCGCGATCTGCCGCACCACGACGTACACCAACGTCCAGGGCAGCGCCCACAGCCGCGCCGCCAGGTCGAACCGCGTAGGGCCGACCCGCTGACTCGCGACCGCGTGCCCGATCGCCGTCGCGGCATCCTCGTGCGTCAGACGCCGCTCGTACACGCCTTGCACGAGCCAGGGCTCCACGATCACCGTGCCGCGACCAATCGGAGAGGCGGGCAGCCTCGCGTCCTCATCGAGCCGGGCCAGCACTCGGCCCGGCGCGAGGTCGAGCTTCTCAAGGAGCGCCAGCGTCGGTGCCAGGACAGCGCGCTCACCTGGACGAAGACCACGCGCAAACCCGAAGACACGGGCAGCAGGCGCCTCCAACAAGCCGCACGCCAAGAACAGGGAGACCAGCAGCGTGCCCACGAACGCGAGCACCAGGCCCGCGTCGGGGAGGAATCCCAGACCGATGACCGCCACGAAGCTGCCGGCGAGACCGGCCGGCACAACGGCGCACAAACGAATCGCCTTGGTCGACGTACGCATGTCCCTCACGTCCCCTCGTGGCGCGACCCCTGCCGGAGCCCTCACCAGCCGGCGCGACCCGAACGCGCCGACACGTTCACTCTGAGTGTCCACCGAACCTCCGACAGCGCAACCGCAGCGCCTCGAGCCTGTGGATACCGGTCGGCAATCCACAGGCACGGGGATGGTCGCTTGACAACCGCACCGCATAGCGTCTATTCGCGCAAGCAACTGTCCAGTCGGTTCTGGTCGTCCTCGGCGAGGTAGATGACGTCGATCCGGGGAGGTCCGGTCGCAGGGTGAGCGGCAGGTGGGGGAGTGAGGGCGAGGAACCGCGCGAGGCGCCGCTCCAGTCGCGAACGATTGGTCTTCAAGGGTCTGGTCTCCGTCCTTCTCAGCGGCCCGGCGCCGACGACTCCGGTCCATCGACACCGTGGGCGTCGTGCGCCTCGTGAGTGCGGCGCTCCGCCGGGTTCATGTCCCGCAAGGCAGCCTGCTGCATCAGGGCGCCAGGAGCGGCCTGGTGCATCGCCTGCTCCCACTCCCGCGGGTCGATCGCCTGCTCGAGGGCGGTCGCGATCAGGTCGGCCAGCGGTGGGCGTGCCTCGGAGATCTGATCGAGCGCGACCCACGCCTGCGCACCCTTGCCCTGCAGGTAGGAGCTGAGCGCCAGCATCGCCGCAGCGGCATCGCGCACCTCCACGGGTGCGCGACGCACCAGGTCGTGCCAGAGCTCGGAGAAGACCGGCGCGTTCTCGCGGGTCATCCGCATCTCGGCGACGTTGCGGGCTCCGCCGTCGTGGATCACGGCCAGGACGCGGGCCGCGTCGCTGTCGGAGAGGTACTCCCGATCGTGGCCGAACTGGTCAAGCCGCTCGCCCAGCCACCCGGCCTCGGCCTGGAGAGCGGCCAGGTCCATGTCCCGCACACGGGCCTCGGCCGCGAGCAGGTGCTCGGCGACCGCAGTGGGATCACCCTGCAACGCGGCCGCGAGGTCCTCGCGCCGGCCAGTGGGCATGACGCGACCCATCAGGGCGTACTCGGCGTCGATCCCGGCACGGACGCTCGGATCGACGGTCCCGCTGGTGCCGGTGAGAACGTCGAACCACTCCACGCCGTTGACCCAGAGCATGGGACCCACCTCGGGACCGCGGTCGTGGCTGACCAGAGTCTCGCCCAGAGCGGCGAGGGCTTCGAGACAGGCCCGGCTGTCCTCGCCGAACGCGACCAGTGCGAGGCGGCGCGTCGGGTGGCGACCGAGGTAGACGTCGGACATCTGCTGCAGGAACAGCCTCATCGACTCGGGGGAGTCGGGGAGATCCAGGCGCGCGGTCGGGCCGCCGCCGAACGGGAGACAGATCATGCTCGCCTCAGGCTGGAAACCCAGCATGTGCGGGATATGCGAGATCAGCTCGTCGTGCGAGCGGATCGTGAGCGTGTTCTTCATCAGTGAGCCCACCTGTTCAGGTTGAACGGGACGTTTTCTGGAGAAGCAACCGTCAGCGCGACGGATCGGACAGGTGGGCGGCTACCGATGTGGCGCCGCGGTGGTCCTGTTTGGCCTGACGAGTCGGCGGGCATCCACCGCGAGGGACTTGATGCGACCTTGGTGAAGGGCGACGGCTTCGATCGGTGTGTGCGATCACCCATGGCACGTAGACCTTCCTCTCAAATGGCGATGCCAGGGTCTGCCGGCTTGACTGGCTGGGGGATCTGCTGCGGGGCACCGCTGGACCATGACTGGCCGGCCGGCGAGTGGGTGGCCGCGTAACTGAGCGAGCCAGCGAGCTCCGCCGAGGCCCGTGCGCGTGACTGTGCACGCTCAATCACCGAGCGCATCATCGACACATCCTCGTCAGCCCGGTTGACCCGCTGTCCAGCGTGGTGGACGCGCGAGTCGAGGAGCATGAGCGCGTCGGTAGCGGCCGACGACTCGGCGGCCTGCTTGGCGTGGCGGATGATCTGGTCCGCGACGGGTCGCGCCAGCGTTACAACCTCGCTCAGGACGTCGATCTGGGTGCGCAGTACACGGACCTCGCATTGCTGCTCATCGCCCCCGATGCCGCGCGCCAGCTCACAGCCAGCGCGCTCGACAGCACTGCCGGCGGCGGCCAGATGGCGGCTGAGGTCCTCACCGAGCTCGTTCATCAGCCCGGACCTGTTGCGCAGACGCGCCAGGTGCTCACTGGCAGACTCCAGGTAGAAGTCCCGTCGCTCCTCCTGATGGGCGTAGAAGGCGTCGGTGGCGGCGTCGTCGAGCACCCGCAGCGACGACGCGGCGACGTCGCCGAGCTCGGCGACAGTCTCGGCGGCTCGTCGCAGAGCCCGCTCCGCATCGAACACCGCCTCGGCCGCCGCGAGGACCTCACGCTCCTTCATCGACGCTCACCGGGCCTACGTCCGGGGTTATCGACACCTGCGAGGATCGAGCGAAGCCGGCTCGTCGCCGTCATCGCCTGGGTCAGCTGGTCGCGCAGCACGACGACCGGGCGCGGATGCGGCCCGGCTGGGCCGGCCTTCGGGGACTGGTTCATCAGGGGGTCCTTCTCCTCAGGTGACTTCCTGCTCTGTTGCGGAGAAGCAACCGGTCACGCGTCGGATCGGACAGCCAGACCCGAACTACGTTCGGCGGACACGGGCTGCGGAGGCACGGGCGTGGGGGACTGAGGGGAGGAAAGGTCTTCCGCGGCGCCGCTTGGTCGTCGAGACTTGCTGGTTATGGACGACGTGGCGGCCCTGCTCGAGCGGCACGTGGCCAATGCGGCATCCGCCTGGCGGCACACGAAGGCCGACACCGAGGCCTATCGCCGTCTGGTCGTCGCCACCGATGAGTGGGAGACCTACGGAACCCCGACTCTCACCGAGGACGAGGCGGATCGAATGGCCGCCCAGATGCGCCGGGCCGCCCGACAGGCCCTGGTATCCCGAGACGACGAGGCAATCCGCCTCGCGCACCTGGTCACCGTCGCGGCCGCGGCCTGGCTGCGCGCGACGCCGGCCACTGATGCTGAGGCCTACGATCGACTCGATCGAGCCATCGACGAGTGGGACGCCTACACCGCCCCTCGGCTCGACGACGCCGCCGAAGAGCTGCTCGACCAACTCGCCGACGACACCGCGCCCGTCTCGATCAGCGAGGTCGTCGCCGAGATCTCCGCGCAGTTCCCCCGGAACCAGCACCTCTGAGGCCCCGACCCGGGCGCTCCACTGGCCGGTAGGTCTCGCCGAGGCAGAGCACCGAGCGCCTTCCCAAGCCCTGGCGGCCGCGCCTACATCGGGGGCGGGCACATGTTGAGAGCCCGCCGGCGTCTCGGGTCACCAGCGGGCTCTCAGACGCGAGCATCGCACGACACCCCGACACCTGTCCGGCGAATGGCGTGGAACCGCGACGCAGGCGACCGCGAAATGACGCGGTAGCGGAGGTGTTCCGTCTTTCGTTTCGTCTTTCGTTTCGTTACGTCTTTCGTATGCTATCGTGACGTTATGAGCGAGCAGGTGCAGACAGAGCAGCGGACGTGCCGCTTCCCGGGCTGCGACCGCCCGGCCGCCGCGGGGGACGCCGGGACCGGCCGGCCCCCGGAGTACTGCGACGACCCCGGGCACAACCGGGCGGCCGCCTGGCGCGAGCGTCAGCGCCTCAAGGACGGCGGCCAGGCCGATGCCGGCGGCACCGCTGACGACCGGCCTGTCGAGGCAGCCCGCCAGAAGGCCAGCGAGCTGGTCGCGCAGCTCACAGGCATGGCCGAGCTGTTCCTCGACCAGCTTCCCCGCGCGATCGAGGAGATCCGCACCGCGGGGGACCTCGACGCGGCCGAGGCGCAGATCGAGTCGGTCACCACCGAAGCCGAGGAGCGCATCGCGGCCGCGGCCGCCCGAGCCTCGCGGGCGGAGCAGGCCCAGCGCCGAGCCGAGGCCGAGCGCGCCGAGGCCGACGCCGCGGCGATGGAGGCCACTGAGACCGTCGAGCGACTGGAGGCCGAACTCGCCGACGTGAGCGCTCAGGCGGACGGCTACCAGAACGAGGCCAATGCCCTGCAGGAGGAGCTCACCGCGACCCGAGACACCGCGGCAGCAGCCGCCGCCGACGCGGAGGCCGCCATCGCGGCGCTGCGCAACGAGCTCGCCTCGCTGCAGACCCGCCTCGAGGAGCGCATCGCCGTCGTCGAGGGCGAGCGAGACCACCTTGCCGAGGAACTCGACACTGCCCAGGCGGCCCGCGCAGAGGCCGAGGAGCGCGCCCGGGGAGCCGTCGAGCGGGCCACCGCCGAGACCGTCCGCGCGGACCGGGCCGAGCAGGCCGCCGCCGCGGCTCGCGAGCAGGTCGACACAGCGCGACGCCAGGTCGACGAGCTGCGCGACCAGATCGGCGAGCTGCGCGCCGGCGAGGCCACCGCCCGAGCCGAGCGCGAGGCCGCCCGTGCCGAGGTGGAACGGGAACGCAGCCACGGGGAGCAGCGGCTCACCGATCTGCGCGCGAGCTTCCAGGAGCAGCTCGAGGAGCTTCGTACCGAGCGCGCCGGTCTCCAGACACAGCTGGATCAACTCCGAGCCGCGGCGAGCAAGCCGAAGACACAGCGGAAGCCGTCGAGCGAATGATCCGCAACGTCACCGCACAGTGGCCTGAACTGTTCGTCGGCCTCACTCCGGCGCAGCGTCGCACGGTCGTCCGCAACCTGGCCCGGGCCCACCCCGCCGGTGCCCCGCCCACCCGTGTCGAGGTCGACGACATGGTGCAGTACGTCGTCGGCGAGATCACCCACACCGAGTACCAGCGGCGCTGCACACGCGCCCGGTCGGCGCCGGTAGCGGCTGGGAGGGCCTGATGCCCGATCCCGACCCTATGCGCTCTCTGCCGATCCACATCCCGCTGACTCGGGTCGTCCGCTCGGAGCAGTCAGAGGACGGGGCCTATCGGTACGCCAACCGCTGCAGCTGTGGCGAGTGGGGCCCATTCGCCGATTCCCGCGAGGTCGATCCTGTGACGGCCCTTGTCCGCGAGCACGGCGTCACCGAGCCAGCCGCCTGCGCGGACTGCGGCCACGTCACACCTCCGGACCCGAGCAAGCCGCCAGCCTGGCGCGCGGCATGGCGGCGCTACCGGCCCGTCGAGGAAGACGGGGTGTGGCGCTACGTCTGCTCGGACCGCGCCGCCTGCCAACTGCGACAGCTCGCGCCCGCCGAGGAAGGTGACTGTGACCCACTCACCGCTCTGGTCGGTGGACCGTCCAGCTTCGCCGTCAGCCTCGATCTGTCGGGGGAGTGGGCCCACGCCGTCGACGGCATCGAGGAGGCCGTCGCCAACTACCAGCACGTCCGGGCCCACTGCCCCCGGCGCTGGGACCAGATCGGCCCCGAGGACCGCCGGCCGCTCACAGCACTGGTCTCCGCGGTCGAAGCCATCCAGGCTGCCGTCCACACGGCGCTGTACTACGCGCCGCTGCCTGCCCTCAAGGCCGGCGCGACCTGGGATGACCTCGCCGCTGCCACGGGGGAGTGGACTGCCGACGAATGCCGCGCCGACTACCTCGAGCGCGTGAATAGTCTCGACTGGCCCGAGAAGGAAGCAGCAGAGATCCGCTCTCTCCTCCACGTCGACTGACCCCGTTCCCCGGAGTGGGCCCACTTTCGTCACGTGTGCCGACAATGTCCGCCGTCACGATTCCTAGGCCAGCACGCGGAATAGCGCGTCAATCGCGTCACGCAGGTGCACCGGGTCGGCATCCACCTCACGCACCTTGGCGGCCGCGGAGGACCGTGCGAGCGGAGCTCTGGCCAGGACGACCGGGACCAGATGGGCCCGGCCCTCTCGCGCGGGCGGGTTGGTCATCGCCCCGTTGTTGCGCCTGAGCCTTCGCCACCGCGAGATCGCGGGCGGTCTCCATTTTGGTCACGAGCAGGACGCGGACTGTGCCGATCATGTAGACCAACAGTCCTGTCCCGAGGATCGCCCACCAGGGCGCCCCGCCCAGAGCGGCGCCTCCCACGTAGCCCGCGCCGAACAGGACTTGACCCAGTGGACCGGCCAACCCCGTCCCAGGGTCCGTCAGCGCGCTCATCCCGATGCTCCGTTCCTCAGCGTTGGTGGTGACCGTGACCCGTCCGGTGACAGATCGGTGGGACCATGCCGGTGTCGGGTGGTTACCGTCTTCTCCTGCGTCATCGGAGAACCTCCGGGGGTTGTTTGAACTCGATGCCGCCGGTGCCGGTGCCTTCGCCAATCGAAGGTGCGCTGGGGTCGACGCGTGTGACACGCCGCGATACTGAATTTCTACGGGTTGAGGAGCCGCCCGCAGCGCGACGCCGCCCTCGTTCGCCGCGCGGGAACGGGGTCGCGGCTTCACGCGGCGGGCGCCGTCTCTCGCGGGGGTCCGTCTGCTACCTTGGACAAGACATATGTCTCGTTAGTAAACTGGATTAGTGGACAGGCTGCGTATCAAGTCCGCGCGTATTCGGCGGGTATGAGACCCGGTGAGACCGGCGGCTAGCATCGCCCAGTGCCTATCGAAGTGGTCGCGTCCTCGCCATCGTGGCCTGCGCAGTTTGCGCTGGTCGCAGGCGACCTGAAGCAGGCTCTCGCTGGACTGGCGACCGCGCGAGTCGAGCATGTGGGCTCAACCTCAGTGCCAGGGCTGGCGGCCAAGCCCATCCTCGATATCGACGTCATCGTCGACGGAGCGGAGATGTCGGCAGCGGTCGCCGCCCTGGGTTCGGCCGGGTACGTTCACCGCGGCGATCTGGGAGTTGTCGATCGGGAGGCCTTCCATGCTCCTGATGCGAACCCGCGGCGGAACGTCTATGTCTGCCGGGCGGGCACGTTGAACGTCCGCAACCACCTCGCGGTTCGCGACGTCCTTCGTGTGCGGGAAGATCTGCGTGACGAGTACGGAGCCGTGAAGCTGGCGCTTGCAGCGGAGCCCGACATGGACATCGATACCTACATCGCTCGAAAGTCTGCGGTTCTCCAGAAGGTCCTCGCGGAGTCCGACCTCACCTCCGACGAGTGCCTTCAGATCTTGCGCCTCAACGACCCTGCCGCCTGACCCGACTACAGCTCGCCAGGCGGGCTGGCCGCCTCAGTGCGAACGAGCTCAGACGCCTGTCGGACGAGATCGACCAGGTTGTCGGGGAAGACCTGTACGTCCGCGCTTGTGAGGTCGTCGGTCGACCACCATCGCCACGTGGTCACGGCTCGCTGTTCCAGCTCGGTCCATCCGTGGGCGCTCAGCGCGCTGTTGTTCGTCCTTGCGGCGAAGAAGTGCTCGATCTGATGCTGTGGCTGACCGTGGTTTAGAAAGTCGAATTCCCGGCGATGGAAGGGCCCGATCAGAGTCAGTCCTGCCTGGCCGGTCTCCTCGAGCAACTCGCGCTCCGCGGCTTCCGCGAGCGACTCGCCCGTGTCCACTCCGCCGCCGGCCGTGAACCAGAATCGGACCGTGTCACCGGTGTCGGAGAGGTCCCGGCCTTCGAAGAGGAGCACGCGGCTGGACTGGTCCAGGAGGACGATCCGAACTGCGACTCGCGTGTCTTCAGGCATCGCGCTCTCCCGACTGCGCCATCCGTCCCAGGGTGACGAGGAGGTTGGCGTATCCGAGAGCATCGTCGATCGCGCGGTGCGTGTGCGGTACGTCGCCGAACCACTCGGTCGGCAAGCTCGCTGGCGAGATCTCCGACGCAGGGCGACCGGTCACGGCTGCTGCGTAGCTCCGAAGGCAGAGGCCAGTGCCATCGAAGACACGGTCGTCCTCGTATGGGCCCTGGATGATGCCGTAGCGAGTGAACCGGCGAAGGTAGAAGTCGATCCACAGGCCGTCGAAGGCCAAGGGCGAGGCAGCGAAGCACTTCTGGCCGGGCAGTGATTTCACCCAACTCGCGTATCTGGCCATCACATCGGGCGCTGGTTCCGGATCGGTCGTGGCGGCCTCCCACACGTCGGGAATCGACTGGAACCACGCGAGGGTCTGCTGGTTCGGTGCGGCTCCGGGCAGTTCTTCGAGAACGGCTTCGAAGCGCCCGTGCTCCGTGCCGTCGAGGGTGATGGCGACGGACGCGAACGATCGCATCGAGTTCGGCCCTGGCCACGGTCCGTCGACCTCGATGTCCGTGACGACATAGACCCAGTGGTCGGGCGATTCGCTAGACACGACGAGGATCCTCGCATTCCGGGTGACGGCGGCAAAGAGCGGCGTGTGCCAACGGTCAAGTGGCCTTGATGGATCGGCCGGCGTACCGGGCCCACGGCTCGCCCGCCTTGTCGGCGTGGAGGAACGCGACCTGGGCGCTGTAACCGAGCGCCTCTGCCACCAGGGAGGGCGGGCATTCAAGGACGAGCTCACCGATGGCACGGTTGCGGGCACCGAGGAGGTTGATGCCCACGTCGCGGAGGCGGTCCATGACAGTGTTGGGGTGTAGGTGGCGGCCGGCAAGCGTGCTCGGGAACAGCCACGGGCTGTCGGATCCGGCGCCGGTGCGTAGGTTCGGCCGTGCGGCAAGGTGCTCCCTGATGAGCGAGGCGAACGGCTCGGGAACATCGGTCGGATGCGTGCCGAGAACGATGCTCATCCCAGAGTCGGCGTCGTCGACGATGCTGGTCGGGAAGGTGACGACCTTGACCAGCGGCTGGGCGTAGAGCAACAGGAGCATCCCGGCGACGCGGTAGGGGAGTGACTCGCTGGTGCCCGTGAGGAGCTCGTGGATCCAGGCGAGCCGTTGGTCCTGACTGAGAGATGGGCTGCTCTTCGCGGATCGGTGCTGAACAGTCACCGCCGTGTTGAGACGCGCCTGCTTCGCGACCACGAAGAACGTCCTGATCGCACTGCGCGTCGTCGGTCCGGCCGCGAGCCACTCGTCGACGTCCTGCTGAGTGCAGGTGGCCGCGGTGCGCTGATACGTCTCGTGGAGCCACACGAGGAACTTCACCGTTTCGGTGATCTCCTGCTTCGCGGAGTGAATTGGCCCGCGAGTGGGTGCGCCAGCCCCGGTCTTGGCGCGGATGCGCCGCAGGTGGTGCCACGTGGCGAAGTGCTGAACTGGCTGCCGTACCTCGTCGGGGAGTCCGTCGAGCTTGGCGTCGATCCATTGCTCGAAGCGCGGCAGGTAGGGGTCGCGAGGGGGGAGTAGACCGTGGTGCTGCATCAGTGCCCGGAGATGCTCGGCGGGCTTGCCGGGCACGGAGTCGAGACCCTCGTGCGACGCGGCGATGGCGCCGTTACCGAGCCCGCGAAGCAGTTCCTGGACCTTGGCCGACCGCTTCCAAACGAGGATGGACTCGGGCCTGTCTGACGCGCAGAGAGCATCGACAAGGCCGAGGAGTGCGGGATCGCTTGGCGCGCCGCCGAGCAGCGCGTGGAGGTCGTCGCGGAGTGCGCAGCGGACGCAGAGCCGTCCGCGATGTCGCGCTGCTTCGACGTCGCAGCGCTCGCAGTGGAAGTCGACGGGGATCTCAGCGCATGTCGAGCAGATCGGCTGGCGATCGGTGGCGCGCAGGCCCGGCAGGAGCCGATCCTGGAGGCACTCTGGGCAGGTTCCGCGGGTGTGCACGGCGTCGTAGTAGCAGATGTTGCAGAGTCGGCCTTCTGGCCAGTTGGCTGCGAGCCTGGGGATGTTCCGGCCGCAGCGAGCACACGGATCGTCGCGAGTGCTCGTCGCGCGCGGACGACCCTGGACGGTCGAGCGAGGGGAGAGGCCCGCCGGCTTCGGATCCATCGATGCTCCTGGCGCTACTCGTCGAGGATGTTTGCGCGCCGCGGCCGCACGCTGCGGTCGAGCGAGACAACGTTCGGCGGGGAAGCGGTGCCCGTCTTGCGCACGCGTACATCCGTCGCCGTCGTCGTGAACAGGTCCGTCGACTCGCACTCGAAGATGTCGCACAGCGCCGCGATCAACATCAGGGAGACGCGCTCCGGCCGCTGGTTCACCAGCCGGTACACCTGCGGTCGAGACAGATTGATGTCGCGCTCGGCCAGCAGGGGAATGAGATCCGTGGTGTTGTGCAGGCCTCGGGCGGCCATCAGCTCGGCCAGGCGCCACGTGTAGTCGACCTTGCGCTTCATGATGTTCCGTCCTCGGTCTTGCGGGCCATGGCTTCCTTCACCGTACGGTCCAAGGCGCTCCTGAGCGTGGAGCGCCTGAACTCGTCGGACACGAAGTGATAGATGCCGGTTGTCGCCCCGTGCTCATGGCCCATCTGGTCCTGCACGAACCGCGGGTCCCATCCAGCTTCGAGCAGGTGAGTGGCGTACGAACGACGGAACGAGTGGAGATCGAGCCCATCGGAGAATCCCAACTCCTCGCAGTAGCGCCGGACCCGTCGGATCAGAGTCGATTCGACGACCAGTCCGCCGCGTTCGCTGGGGAAGAGATCCAGGGTGCCCGGATCACCGCGGCCGTTGGCGAGCCAGTCCTCGATGATGCCGGGCGTCCACCGCCAGACAGTGAGAACGCTGCGCGGCTTGTGCGGCGAGGACCGCTTTGCCTTGCCGTAGCGGACCTTGCAGACGCCGAACGCGCCGAACTCTCGGGCGTGTGGGTTGCGGGCGAAGTCGACCGTTTGCAGGTGCCTCAACTCGTTGAACCGGAGCCCGTAGCCGTACGCGATCTTCATCATGACCGCGTCCCGGTAGGCGGCCTGCCAGCCCTTGCGGCCCGACTTGCCGATCCGTTCAACCTCGTCGTCGGCGTGGTCGAAGAGTTGACTGATCTCATCACGGGTGTACGGACGTTTCTTCGGGCGTCCGTCGTACTCCTGGACGTGGGGAGCGGTGTTCCAGTCGAAGAACACCTGCGCCGGGTGGGTGCCAAAGAACCGCTCGCACACGACGTCGAACCCGTAGTCGGGATTGCTGATGTAGCTAGTGAAGGCACGCAACGCGGAGTGGTAGCCGCGCAGCGTCGAGTGGGCAACGTGCTTCTGGGTGCGTAGGTCCGCCGAGAACTCCTCGACAAGCGCGGGCGTCCAGTTCCACGGGTCTTCGTTGACGTGGCTGATGAAGCGCTCGACCATCCGGAGCCGTTGGTCGATGGTCGCGAACTGCAGGTTGCGTGACAGCTGCTGGTTCCGCCAGCCCTCGAGCATCTTCTGGAGCACCTGCTCGTCGGGCCGGAGGACCGGCACCGACTCGACCAGGCGGACCCGTCCGGAGCCATCAACCTGCATCAAATCCTCCCGAGAATCCGGTTTCATCCAGTGATTCCATGATGCATCTGATGAGACGCCATCTGTGTTTGCGCAGGTCAACGGCGTGTCGCGGTGGCCGCGCAACGCCTGATCGTTCCGCCGCCACACACGGTTTGACGCCGTTACGACGACGTTCGGTGCTGCGTTTCCGCTGGTCAGAGCTGGGTTAAGTACGGCCAGCGGGGCAGTGAGTCAGCCGCCCGCGATTGATTCATCCGATGCAATACGCAGACTAGTACCTTACATAAGCATTGTTATCGGCGGTCAATCGGGACGAGTCGAAGCAGATGAGAGAGCCCGTCCCATGGAGTCGGTGACCCGCGACCTCCCCGTAGCACTCACACACACGCGCCCCCAGATCGCCGAATTCGCGCGGGCCAACAGCAACTACAGTTCGGCGGCATGGGGCGCGTCCAGGGGCATTACGAGTGGGCGCGCAGGGACACGCCCCCCGTTGCTCGGACCGCCGCCGATCTTCCGCCCGGCCGGCGCGAGACGCTCGCGTGGCGCCTCAGCGATCGCGATGGCTTCCACCTGGCTCAGGCACTCGACCACCTGGAGGACACCTGTGAGGCGAGCCTGCTGCAGTTCGAGCAATTGCCGCCGTTTGATCGCGCTGTCGCGGACCGATCCGGCATCTACCATCTCTTCGCTGGCTCACGCGCGGCCTGCCTCGGACGGTTCACCGAGTCACGCTGGTGCGAGGCGCAAGTCTCGCGATCAGGCGCAGAGCCCGTCTCCAATGTGGCCAATATCCCGCTCGAGCTTCGCTGCGATCGCGCAGCTGGCCGCTGGCCGCCCCAGATCGACGGCAAAGGGCCGCGCGCAAAGATCCGACGCCGGCTTGTCGAAGAGCTCGGGTGTGGGTGCGCGACGTGTCCGGATCCATGGGCGACCAAGATCGATCATGACCACCTGACCGGACTGGTCCGTGGCTACCTATGCGGAGCCTGTAACACGGTGGTCGACCTGTGTCGACACCTGTCGGGCTGCCGATTTGCCGACTACCTCGCCAACCCTCCGGCCGCGCCTCTCGGCATCGAGTACCCCGGTTGGAGGGCCCAGCTCGCGAGTCCGAGATACGTCGCCCGCTGTCGGCGGCCACGAGAAACTGCCCGGAGACGGCCACGAAGCTGCCCGGTGGCGGACATGAGAACTGCCCACTGACGGTCATGGGATCTGCCCGACACGACGTCGTCTGCCTCACCGGTTCCCACGGTTGAGGCCCCTCCTCAGGTGCGGTTGGCGTGCTGATGCGCCGTTCGCCCCTGAGGAGGGACATGTGAAGTCTGCCGAGGAGATCATGGAAATCTTGGATGCCTACGACCTGACTGGGTCGTTTCGTGATGCCGGTGAGTTGGCCGGCTGTTCGCACCACACGGTGAAGCACTACGTGGACCGCCGCGCTGCCGGCGGGGAGCTGGACCAGACCGCAGCCCGGCTGCAGTTGATCGATGAGTACCTGCCCAAGGTCGAGGAGTGGGTCGAGCGGTCGTTCGGGAAGGTCCGTGCCGATGTCGCCCACGAGAAGCTCGTGGCGTTGGGCTACAAGGGTTCGGAACGCACCACACGCCGCGCGGTCGCTAAAGTCAAGGCGTCCTATCGCTCTGGTCGGGTGCGGGTGCACCGGCCCTGGGTCACCGAGCCGGGGATGTGGCTGCAGTACGACTACGGCGACGGCCCGGTCGTCGACGGCGTCAAGACGGTGCTGTTCGTGGCGTGGCTGGCGTGGTCGCGGTTCCGGGTCGTGCTGCCGTTGCGTGACAAGACGATGCCGTCCGTGTTCGCCGCGCTGGACGTCACGTTCCGCCGACTCGGTGGAGTGCCGACCTACGTGCTGACCGACAACGAGAAGACCGTCACGGTCGAGCACATCGCCGGGATCCCGGTCAGGAACCAGCAGTTGGTCACCTTCGCCGAGCACTACTCGGTCGTGGTGCACACCTGTGTGCCCGCGGATCCGGCGTCCAAGGGCGGCACCGAGGCGTCGGTGAAGATCAGCAAGGCCGACCTCGTCCCCAAGGACACCAACCTGCGGGAGGAGTACGCGAGTTTCGCTGAGCTCGAGGCGGCCTGCGAGGCGTTCTGCGAGAAGGTCAACACCCGTGCCCACCGGACGACGAAGCGGCCGCCGATCGAGATGCTCGCCGAGGAACGAGCTCGGCTGCACCCCGTTCCGGCGCGAGCGCACACGGTCGCGTTCGGCACCACCCGCATGGTGCCGGCGAACACCCCGATGGTGATGTTCGAGTCCGGCCAGTACTCGGTCCCACACACCCTGCTCGGTGCAACAGTGTGGGTCCGCACCCACGGGGTCGGTGAGGACGAGTGGGTCGTCATCGTTCATGTCGGCGACGACGGTCCGATCGAGGTCGCCCGCCACCGTCGCGCCACGCCGGGAACGCCGAAGATCGATGACGGGCACTTCCCGCCCCAGCCGTCCGGCCCGCTGGACCGCCAGCCCCGAGCGAAGAACGCCGCGGAGTCGGAGTTCCTCGACCTGGGTGAGGGGGCCCGGCTGTGGTTGGTCGAGGCGGCTGCCGCGGGCACGCCGCGGATGCGGGTCAAGATGACCGAGGCGCTCGCGTTGGCCAAGTTGTTCGACCCCGTCGAGGTCGACTGGGCACTGGGCCACGCCGCGGTCCATGGCCGGTTCGCCGAGGCCGACCTCTCTTCGATCCTGGACCACCACGCCCGGCAGCCCGGCACAGGTGAGCATCGTGCCAGCGAGGACTCCTCGCTGACCCAGGGCACCGCCGCGTGGGCACGGCTCGGCCAGCGGTCCACCGCGGACGGCGACGGCGAGGTGACCCGATGACGACGAGGAGCCCCATCAGCACCGCGCCGCCGTTGCCGGTCGAGTTGGAGGAGCTGCTGCGCAAGCTGCGGCTGCCGCACATCCGTCGCCACGCGCCCGAGGTGGTCGCGACCGCGAAGGCCCAACGCTGGGAGCCCGCCGAGGTCCTCAAGGCCCTGTTCGCTGAGGAGGTCGCCGGCCGGGAACGCTCCGCCTTGGCCACGAGGCGGGCGGCCGCAGGGTTCCCGACCGGCAAGACGTTCGATGCGTGGCAGCCCGAGATCTCCTCGATCCCGGCCCCGACCCAGCAGGCGCTGCGGACCTTGGAGTGGGTCCACCGGCGAGAGAACCTCGTGGTCTGCGGGCCATCCGGGACCGGGAAGACGTTCCTGCTCGAAGCGCTCGGACAACAAGCCGTCGAGCAGGGACTCAAGGTCGCCTGGTTCACCCTGGAAGACCTCGGCGTCCTGCTGCGCCGGCACCGTGCGGACGACACCGTCACCAAGGCCATCGCCCGAATCCTGCGGGCCGACCTGGTCATCGTCGATGACATCGGGCTCCTGGCCGTCGCCGCCGACGCCGCCGAAGGCCTCTACCGCCTCGTCGACGCCGCCTATGAGAAGCGCTCGGTCGCGATCAGCTCGAACCTGCACCCGTCCGGGTTCGACGAGCTCATGCCCAAGACGCTGGCCACCGCCACAGTCGACCGGCTGCTCCACCACGCCCACGTCTGCCAGACCAGCGGCGACAGCGTGCGCCTGACCCAGGCACTCGCCGGCCAGGGGGTGAGCCCGTTGAGCTGAGCACCCCGGTCGGTGGTGGCCACCGCCCCCTTGGGCAGATCCCGTGGCCACCACCGGGCAGTTCTCGTGGCCGTCAGCGGGCAGGTTTCATGTCCGCCCCTGGGCAGTTCCTACTGTCCCTTGACACGCTACCACGACTCACCTCAGCCTTTGCTGTCGATTGGGAGTCACGGCAAGCGCAGACCCCATCTGAGAACTTCGTTCATTGGAGTTAGACTTTCACACAGCGTAAGCCGTGCCGTCCCAAGGTGCGCGGCCGACGACGGATGGCGGGCAACTCCGCCGCCCAAATCACCGGGTCGGATGGCCCGAGACCGACCGAAAGGGTCAACATGGAGTCGATGACTCGGCAGAATATCTCGTCTGGGTCTCACCTCGAGAGCCTCCGGGGCTACTCGCGGGCCGTCTGCAAGGGGCCGTTTGTGTTTGTTGGTGGGATGACCGCAGGGTCGAGTGAGGGAGCCGTTGGCGGCGACGACGTCGTCGCACAGACGCGTGAGACTCTTACGCGAGTCGAGTCCGCGCTGAAAGAAGCGGGCGCGTCGATCGCGGACGTGGTCCGGACTCGGATCTTCGTCACGAATATCTCGGACTTCGAGGCGGTGGCCGCCGTCCATGGTGAGGTGTTCGGGGAGGTACGGCCAGCGAATGCGCTTGTTGAGGTTGGCGCACTGGCTCTTCCCGACCTACTCGTCGAAATCGAGGCAGACGCCATCATCGGCTAGCCGCCACCGGACCAATGTATGGTCCGTCCGGCTTGCCGGAACCAAACTAGGCATCGGCTCTGCGGTTCGGTGCCTACCTTCACAGGCCATACCCACGAAAGACCAGCGCCCCAGTCAGATTGTCTGGGGCGCTGGTCGTTTGAGCGATCGGCTCAGCCGATGGCACGTCCCGCAGGCAGTTGCGCCTGCCTGCCGTCGTGCGGGCTCCCCAATCCAGAGCGCCTCCTGCAGGAGCCGCCGAGCCGACGGACAGTCCTCACGGCGCGATGGTCAGATCCACCGACTTCTCGACGTCGATCGGGTGGTCGACGTAGTCGCCGTCCTCAAGAATCTTGGCCGTTTCCTCGTAGTTGTCCATGGGAATCTGGCCCCAGTTGTCTGGAGGCGTGTCTCCATCCCAGAGGACGTCCTTCATCGCGTCCAGCGCAGAGGTTTCGACTGGTCGGCTGGCGCTGGGCTCCTCTGCGAGGATGGCGTCAACAGCCTCGTCGGGATGCGCGAAGGCGTAGGTCCACCCCTTCATCGTTGCCTCGACGAAAGCGGTGAGCGCGTCGGGGCTGGACTGGATGGCGCTCTCGTTGGCGATCAGGCACCCGTGGAGAATGCCGACGTCATAGTCAGAAGGCTTGAAGAAGACAAGGTCCTTGTCTGTGTAACCAGCGTGATAGACCTCCTGGAGCTGCCCAAACGATGTCATCTCTGCGACGGGGTACTCGTCGTTGAGCCACGGATCCATCGTGAATCCCTGGTAGAACGTCTTAACATCGCTGGGGTCGACGCCCATCGCTGTGAGGAGGGCGTCGGCCTGGAACTCGTCGTCTGCGAAGATTCCTACCTTCTGCCCGACAAGGTCATCAGGTGAGTTGATTCCGCTGCTCTTCTTGGCCACGAGCCAGAATCCGGACTTCTGATCGAACTCCGCGATGCCCTTGATCGGGATGCCCTTGTCACGCGACAGGAAGAGGGTGCTGACGCGGTCGACGGTGAGGTCGGCCTGACCGCTGGTCAGTTGCTGAACGTTGTTGACGTTCGGCCCGCCGTAGAGAAGGTCTACATCCAGGTTTGCGTCCTCGTAGAAGCCCTGCTCCTTAGCCATCATGTATCCAGCGAACTGTGCGTTCGCCACCCAGCTCAGCTGCATCCGTAGCCTCGTCGGCGCGCCGTTTGATGTGGTGGTGCCGCCTTCGCTGTCCTTGCCGCATCCCGCGATGGAGGCAATGATCAGGAGTGCGACCGCGAGCGCGGCTGAAACCCGTCGAACTGCCATCGATATCGATCCTTTCAAGTGGGAAATCCGTATCAATTAGCCCGCGGCCGCGCGTGCGTGTGGCTGTCGTCGACGCTTACGGGACGATCGCGAACGAGTACCGCGATCGCGTGATCGGCGCCGCTGCGCCTGAGCGCCCGTGGGCGGTCTACCTCGCCGGCCCCGATCAGCGGTTCCGCCTTCTCGCGTTCGACCTCGACGCTCACGGCGACCCCGCGGCCGCAGCTCGCGACACTGACGTGCTCTCCGGCCTCCTCTCCGACGTCGGCCTGTCGCACGTCGTCTGCGAGTCCGGGCCGACCGGCGGTCGCCACCTGTGGGTCGGCCTGGCCGAGTCTGTCGACGCCGATACCGTCGCCACCCTCGCCCGTCTCGCGCGGCACGTGTGCCCCACCCTCGACCTGTCGCCCCTCAGCAACCCCGTGACGGGCTGTGTGCGGCCCCCAGGAGCGCCGCACCGTGCCGGCGGGCACTCCACGGTCCTCCGCGGCGACCTGAACGCGCTCAGCGCGCCTACGGCCACCGCCGCACAGGTGCGCGCGCTCGTGAGCCTCCTCGCCGGCCTCGTCGACGACACCGAGCCCGCTCGCACCATCGACCCGCACGCGCCCCTGCCGCTGGACGCCCACGGCCGTCTGCACCTGGTCGGCCCACGCCGCCAGCTCCCCGCCGTCAGCGCCGCAGCGCTGCACGAGACGCCCGCGGACGCCTCAGCGACGCTCTGGCGCGTCCTGATCGGCGCAGCGGCCGCCAGGTGGCGGCACGTCGACGTCGCCGCCCTCGTCGACACCGAGCCCGGCCTAGAGCACGTCCGCACGCGCGCGACCGTCCGCGGCCGCGTGAACCGCCCCCGCGGCGAGCAGCGCCGCATCCTCGCCCGTCAGTGGGACAAGGCCGTGCGCTACGTCGCCGCGAGTGACCGGCAGATCGGGGACGATCCCACGTTCGACCGTCGCGCCGACGCGATCGCCGCGCACGTGCGCGGCGTCCAGCAACGCGCCGACGCCGCAGCCGGCCGCTGGGCCCGCGGAGGCGGCCCTGCCGATCGCCGCATCCTCGACGTGCTGTGCGTTCTCGCCCTGCACGCCCTCAGCGCCTCTCTGGAAGCCGATACCCGCCGCCTGGCCCTACTAGCCGGGGTCGGCCGTGAGACGGCCAGGACGGCGCTGCTGCGCCTCTCCGAGGACGGATGGATCGCACAGACCGCGGCCGCGGACGGACCCCGCGCCGCTCACTGGACGATCGACCCTCAGAGCGCTCTCCACAGCAACTCGGATCATGCCCGGTCACAAGCGGACCCGCGCCCCCCTGGGGCCGGGGCCGCTGAGAGAACCGCGATCCTCGCAACGCTCCGAGCACGAACAACAGATGCCGCACACGACCTGTTCACCGCTACCCGCCCTGCGCTCGGACACCTGGCCGGGAACCTCTACGCACGAATCGACACCACAGCTCGCCCCCTCGACGAACTCTCCCCTCTGATCGGCGCCGACCCGCTGCGCACCCGTCGACTGCTGGACCGCCTCACCTACTCCGGCATCGTCGAGCGCGCCCGCGACGGCTGGCACCGCGTCGACGCGCTCCCCCTCGACGTGGCCGCCGAGCGCGCCGGGGTCGCCGGCCGACTCGACGCCCGCGCTACCCGCTACCGCGTCGAGCGCGAGGCGTGGGCATGGTGGAAGGCCGAGGAGGCGTGGATGCACGCGCCCCGTCGACCCGACGCGAAACGTCGACCGAGCCGGGGTCAGCTCTCCCTCGTCCCGGATGACGGCACCCACGCCTACGGCCCACACCCGCGCCGACCCGATGGCCGGCTGGACTATGCCGCAGCTCGTCGCATCATCGTCGAGGAGCGCGAGGGAACGGCCGTGCGGGCGTACGACCGCAACGCCGACGGAGATCTCCGCTCGAGAACCCTCGTCGACGTCGCCGACGTCGACGAGGTCGACGCGGAATGGATCGATCCGGGCTACTGCGCGCACGGGATGACGATCGGTGTCAGGTGCCGGTACTGCGACGGCCCCGCCACCAAGGCGGGCGAGACACCGCGACGTCAGGTCGCCTAGCGACGATCCGCTGCGCGGAGGCGAGCCCACGGGCTCGCTGGTCGAGCCGGCGATGCCGGCGCTGTCAGGGCCTTCGGCCCGTTGTTTTGCCGTGAAGCCTTCGGCAGCATACGGTCGGCCAACCTCCATGCAAGCGGCTGCGCCGCCGGCTCCTCCGAGACTTTCGGCACGCGGTCGCTGCGCTCCCTCACATCGCGCCGAAACTCTCTCCCCCACCGCCCTCCGGGTTGCACTCCGGCCGTCCTCCCTAGCGGCGGTAAACCGCCTTCACGGCAAAAAAACGTGGGGGTGAGACAGACGCAAATAGTACTAATCCCGTTAGGTGGAGGTTCCGAACATGGCACGCACGGTCAAGAACACCAAGAGCCCCGAGGAGCGTCGCGCCGAGGCCGAGGCCCTGCAAGCGACGATCGCGGAACAGGTCGAGGCGCTGCGCGAGTCCGAGACGTGGGCGCGGTTCCTGACGTTCGCGCAGTCGTTCCACCGCTACAGCCTGGGGAACCTGCTGCTGATCTTCGCCCAGTGCCCCGAGGCGTCGCACGTCGCCGGTTACCGGACGTGGCAGAAGCTCAACCGCCAGGTGCGCAAGGGTGAGCGCGGAATCCGCATCTTCGGCGGCCGCGACGTGCGCGAGACGGTCGAGAACGAGCAGACCGGCGAGGAGGAGGAACAGCGCCGCGTGCGATTCTTCCCGGTGTCCGTGTTCGACATGGGACAGACCGACCTCATCGACGAGGAAGCGGGCGACCCGGCCGACATTGCGCGACAGCTCACCGGAGACGACCCCGCGGGCATCTTCGACGCCGTGGCCGACTACCTCACCGGCAAGGGCTGGACCGTCGAGCGCGAGCAGATCGCCGGAGGCGCGAACGGGTACACCACCACCGACGGCACGCAGCGCGTCGTGATCGACGCGGACCTCTCCCCCGCTCAGGCAGCCAAGACCGCCCTTCACGAGGCCGCCCACGTCATCCTGCACGCCGAGGAAGATCACGCCGAGTACGTCGAGCACCGCGGGATCAAGGAAACCGAGGCCGAGAGCGTCGCCTACATCGTCGCCGGGATTCTCGGACTCGACACGAGCGCCTACAGCGTCGGCTACGTCGCCGGGTGGAGCAAGTGCGAGGCCGAGACGATCAAGGCCACCGCGGCAAACGTGCTGCGCACCGCGCACGCCCTGGCCGACGCGATCACCGAGCCCGCCCCCGAGCCCGTCGCCGCGTAACCCGAATAGTACTAATCCCGTTAGGAGAACGTCATGCACGGAGAGCCGACCCTGTTCGATATGGCCGAGTTCGAGCGCGAGGCCGTGGCCGCGACCCCCTGGGAAGGCGTGCCCCTGCGGTACGTCACCGACTACCACCACCCCGACGACCTCGCGGCCGCGTTCGAGCGGTGGACCGGCGAACACGGGAACTTCGGATGCCTGATGCGCTCGCACATGTGGCACCGCGCGTACTTCGGTCGGCAGGACGTCGCCGCTAGCGACGAGGCCCACGAGCTGCACATGCTCAACGCCGACACCCGGTGCGACCTCGCAGAGCACGACCACGCGATGCCCGGATGGAGAGCCCTGCCGATCTGCGCGCGGCCGGCGCTTCTCGAGTATTCGTCGACCACGGCGAGTCCAGCCGCATCGCAGACCGCCCCCAGTGGCGCGCGTGCCTCGACTACCTCCGGGAGGGCGACACCCTTCTGGTGCGCCGCCTCGACCGGCTGGGAGGCACGGAGCGGATCATCATCGAGACGCTGCACGACCTCGACCGACGAGGCGTGAACATCAAGAGCCTGACGGAGCCGATGATCGACACCACGACCCCGATGGGCCGTGCGCTGTTCGGGATGGTCGCCGTGTTCGCGCAGCTCCGCGTCGACACGATCCGGGAGAACACGATGCGCGGCCTCGCCCACGCCAAGGCGCAGGGCCGGGTCGGTGGACGGCCGTCGAAGATGACGCCGGAGAAGATCGCACAGGCGCAGCGGATGCGTGCCGAGAATCGCAGCCTCGACCACATCGCCGCGGTGCTCAGCGTCGGGAAGTCCACGGTCGCGCGAGCCCTGAGCAGGGCGGATCAGGAACTCACTCAGACGCAGCGGTAGCGTCGCTCTGGTCATCGCGGAGCAGGACGCCCGGGGCGACGTCGAGGGCGCCGGCTATCGCGTTCAGCTCGTCGACGGTGAGGCCCGCCGGCTTGGTCAGGTGCAGCCGCCGGGTGAGCGTGCGCAGCTTGATCCCGGTCGCGTCCGACCGCCGACGAGATCGACCCCGCCGCAGGGCTCGAGGTGCGGTGCGAGGTCGACGGCGAACTGATGCAGTCCGCCTCCACCGACACGCTCGTCTTCGACGCCCCCGGCTGGTGTCCTACATCTCGGCCTTCACCCGCCTGCGCCCCGGCGACCTGGTGCTCACCGGCACCCCCGGGGGCGTGGGATCGGGCCAGACCCCGCCGCGCTACCTGGCCGACGGCGCCGTGGTCACGACCTCGATCGAGGGGATCGGCCGCTTGACCAACCGCATCCGCACGACGCGCGCACCGCGCAGAGAAGAGCAGAACGCATGACTGGATCTTCGCCGTCGGCCTCGCCGCCATCTGGCTCGTCCAGGGCGTTGCGTAACAAGCCCCGGGGGTGTGGAAGCTGTCGCCGCTGCCACACCCCCGGCACCACGAGCGAAGAGGCCACCGGTTGATCCGGTGGCCTCTTCGTCGTTCCTCCCGCCCGAGAGCGGATGCGGCGAGCTCAGGCGGCGAGCGCCCGGGTGAGCCGCGCGTCGAGACGGTCGTACGTCCAGGCCCAGGGGCGCGCCTCTTCGAAGCGCGCGCTCGCGCTCAGCAGCAGCGCGTCGTCGTGACGGCGGCCGATCAGCTGCACCCCGAAGGGCAGGCCGTCGATCAGGCCGCCGGGCAGGGAGGCGGCCGGCAGCCCCGACAGGTTGGTCAGGTACGTCAGGCACCAGCCGATGTACGGGTCGACCTCGGTGCCGTCGATGCTCGAGGGGCCCACGGTCTGCCCCCGCTCGGCGTTGCGCACCGCGAGCGCTCCGACCGTGGGGCACGCGATGATGTCGACCGTGGCGTACGCGGCCTGGATGGTGTCGAGGATGGCCGTGCGCATGATCTGATCGCGCTGCTGGTCGGCGAAGGTCTGCGCCCCCACCACGTCGATCCAGTGCGCGACCTGCGCGGGCAGGTGCGCGCGCATCTCGAGGCCGGACGACTCCATGCCCGCGACGGCGCTGAGGCTTCCGGCCCCGGCCAGCCGCGACCACAGATCGCTCAGCTCGCGTTGGTCGTAGGGCAGCGTGATATCCAGCGGCACCACGATCGCGCCCTGCTGTTCGAGCGCGCGGACGGCGTCCTCGACGCCCTCGGCGATGCGCGGGTCGACCGCGTACACCCCGAAATCGCGCGTGTAGCCCACGCGCACGCCCTTCAGCGATCCGCGCATGGCTGCGCTCCAGTCCACCGAACCGGGCAGCGAGAAGGGGTCGGCGGGGTTCTCGCCGCTGATGGCCTCCAGCACCAGTGCTGCATCCTCCACCGTGCGCGCGAGCGGCCCGGAGTAGAGGAAGGGCGAGACCGCGCCGAAACCGTTGGGCCGCATCACCATGGGTACGCGGCCGGGCGAGGGCTGGAATCCGAAGACCCCGCTCCACGCGGCCGGGATGCGGATCGATCCGCCGCCGTCGGCTCCTTCGGCGATGGGCAGCAGCCCGGATGCGACGGCCGCCGCGCTGCCGCCGGACGAGCCGCCGCTGTTGCGGTCGAGGTCGAAGGCGTTTCCGGTCGCCCCGAACAGGTCGTTGTCGGTCGCCCCGCGGTACCCGAGCAGCGGGCTGTTGGTCGCGCCGACCATGACGGCGCCGGCCGCCTCGATGCGCTCGGGGTAGTTCGAGCGCATCTCGGTGACGTACTCGCGCATGCTCGGGATGCCGCCGAAGGTCGACGGCCAGCCGGGGTAGAAGTTGAAGAGGTCTTTCATCGCGGTCGGCACGCCCGCCAGCGCGCCGACGTCCTCGCCCGCCCGCAGGCGTGCGAGCAGGTTCCGCGCGGCGGCGCGAGCCTCGGGTTCGCCCACGTGCACGAAGGCGTTGATGCCGGGGTTGGCCGCCTCCACGGCCGCGAGGGTGTCATCGAGCACTTCTTCGGGCGTGACCTCGCCCGCTCGCACTGCGGCCGCGATACGCGTAAAAATATTAATGTGAATAAGTTTGTTAATATTAGATCCGAACACCGCCATAATCAAAAGCGCAATAAAGGGTACCGCTTTTATCCACATTTGATTAACAGAATCAGTAGCATCCTCTGCAGCCGCAGCATTTTCACTGGTCTCACTTCCAGTGCCTTTAAACATAGTCCCCCGTTTTAATACTCCAAATACTGCAATTCCTATGCCTATCACAAAGAACAGAGCAACTATCGGCTGCATTAAAGAAAAATATTCAAATATATCAATCTTAGCCATTTGAGCCGCAACTACAGCATGACCCGATACTGGAGTGGTAGAAAAAGCAACTGCGGAGACAATCGTCATACCGGCTATAACTTCAGGCACCGCACCGAACGCAGCAAAGACTAAAGGTGCTATTACGATACTATTACTTGATGCTAACCCTGACATTAAAGTGGCTACTCCCTGGATTAGAACCATAAAACCTGCCAGTATCGCTATACGTCCTTTAAAATAATGATTAGCCAAATTTACAACAGAATTGATGGAACCAGCTTTTGTAACCATTGATGCCGTAGCGGCATACAAAATTGGAACCGTCATACCGAGCATTTTGGTAATGCCTTCTGTAAAAAGCTTATTAATTACTACTGCATCTAATCGTCCCAATATAATTGCTAAGGCTCCGCCTATGAATGCCGCAACCAACATATGCTGCTTCCGCACCAAAAGAAAGATAATAATCAGCAAAGGTAATACCAGTAATAAAAATTCCATGTTATTCATCTCCTCAAATTAACATCAATAGGTAAAAATCTTACGCGTTAGGGAATCTCTGCACGAATCCCCCGAATCCGTGGTTGCCTGAATCCGTATGAACCGCGACGATGTGAAGCATGAAGCAAACGAGCCTTGGCCTGCCGAACACCTCGCGGCGAACGCGCAAGCGCGAATTCCTGGAGTCGATGGAGCGCGTGGTTCCCTGGAGCGAACTGGTGTCGCTGATCGAGCCCTATGCACCGCAGTCCGGCCACCGCGGCCAGCAGCCCTTCGCGGTAGAGGCGATGCTGCGCATCCACTTCATGCAGCAGTGGTTCAATCTCAGTGATCCGGCGATGGAAGAGGCGCTGCACGACGTGCCGGTGTTCCGTGACTTCGCGGGCCTGTCCAACTGGGCCGATGCCATGCCCAGCGAATCCAGCATCCTGCGCTTTCGCCATCTGCTGGAGCGCCACAAGCTGGCCGATCAGATCCTTGCCACGGTCAATGGGTTGCTCAGCGCCAAGGGGCTGCTGCTCAAGGCCGGCACGGTGGTGGACGCCACGCTGATCGCGGCTCCCAGTTCGACGAAGAACCGTGAGGGAGAGCGAGACCCCGAGATGCACCAGAGCAAGAAAGGACAGCAGTGGTATTTTGGGATGAAGGCGCACATCGGCGTGGATGCCGAGTCCGGTCTGGTGCACACGGTGCAAGGAACGTCGGGCAACGTCAATGACGTCGTCGAGGCCAACAGCCTGCTGCACGGCGAAGAGACGGTGGTGTTTACCGATGCCGGCTACCAAGGAGCGGACAAGCGTCCTGATGCCAAGCCTGGTGTGACGTGGCATGTGGCAATGCGCCCGGGCAAGCGGCGCGCACTGGACACGGAGCACAACGAAGCCGATGCCTTGCTTGAGAAGATCGAGCGGATCAAGGCGGGTGTGCGCGCGAAGGTGGAGCACCCGTTTCGGGTGATCAACTCGGACTCCTGGGCGGCGGGGTTCTGCTCCCGCTTAGACACACGGGCGTAGCCGACAACGTTCATCGCACACTCCCCCGCATGCCCGTCGACGACGCATCCGATCGACGGATGTACTCGGCGTGGTCGATCCGGCCACCCGCATACTCGGTGAGGTTGGCGACGTCGGCGCGGTTCGGCTCCCAGCCCTCATGCCAGGCGGCCGCGAGGGACTGCACGACGGACCAGCGCTGCGTCTCGGTCAGGCCGTCGAACAACTCCGGCCACCGCTGCTCAACGTCGAATCGAGTAGTCATCGGGTCAGTCACGTCCGCTCCGTCCTGTGTCGGTTCTGCCTCTTTCGGGGTGCTGCGTCGTCGAACGCCCTGCGACGTTCGCGCCCGGCGTGGGTGTAGGTCGCACCGCCCCTCTCGCACTCATGGGGAAGCTTGCGCGGAGGGCGTCGGCTACGCCGTTGTCGCTCATCCGGGACGCCGAAGCGTCACGGTCTAAAGGGGTAATCGCCTTCCCCAGCACCGCGGCGAGCTGATCGTTTCGGCCGGTGTCCTGGGAGTGAAACCGTGCCTGCACGAACTCGTCGCGCAGCGGCGAGCCAGGGGCAAATTGCGCGGCGTCGATCCGATAGCCGGCCTGCTCTGCGAGCTGGGAGAAGAACACGAACTGCGTCCGCGTATTGCCCTCACGGAAGCTGTGTACGACATTCAGCTCCCCCCAGCTCTCCGCGAGCTCGTCGACGAACTTCGCTTGCGGCAGTCCGCGCAGATAGTCCTTGCCGGCGAGTTTGGCGTACTCGGCCTCGGCGGCCGCCGTCAGGTGAGGACCGGCGCCGTAGTAGGCGTGCCCGTCCTTTGTCATGAACTGCCCGGCCGGCGCCACCCGTTCTTGACCAGCCCACTCGTAGACATCCTGGAACACGTAAGCGTGGATCGCCTTCATGTGGTCGTAGTCGAACTGGCCGGGAATCGGGTTGTCGTACAGCTCTTGAAGGCGCGTGTGCGCGTATGCCTCTTCCAACTGCCGGAGCTTGTCGGGGTCGGGTTCCCCATACGGCTTGCCGGGTGCGGTGAACTTGTTCCTCAACACAGATGTACCTGGGATGAAGTAGTCATCCCAGGTACGAAAGGTGGTGCCGCGAGGCATCAGCCCTGCACGTGGCGGCGGATCGCAGCGCGCGCCTCATCCCCCGTCAGCTCGTGGCGAGCGGCCCGCTCGACGATGGTGCGCAGCGCCGGGTCGATGACCTCGTGGCCGGCCAGCGCGAGAGCTGCATCCGCGAACGCCAGGCGGTCCTCGGCAGTGGTCGATGCCGGCGGTGCGGCGATGAGCGTACGGACCATGCTTGCCCCTCTCGTGGCGTGCTTCGATTCTATCAGCTATGGGTCGAAAACGGTCGAATCAGGTTTCGGAACATGGGAGGTTTTGGCACGGAGTTTCGGCACGGCGTGTCGACGTCGACGAGCCGGGGTTGGCACTCGTCCCGAAATCGATCGATTTCGGGACGTCTAGGGAGCGTCGATCCCCGCGGTGTGGGTGGTATCGGACAGAATTGGTGCGTGATCCTCGGCGCGCGCGACCCCTCCGACGGCGCCGAAGCTCGGAAGGCGCGCGGAGCGTTCTTTACTCCCCCTGCGATCGCTTCTTTCATCGCCAACTGGGCGGTACGAGACGCGAGCGATCTGATCCTCGAGCCGTCCGCAGGCGATGCCGAGTTTCTTGCGCACGCGGTGTCGCGACTGCGCATGCTCGGCGTATCAACGCCGGTCGTACACGGTGTTGAGCTGCATGGGTGGAGCGCGGAATACGGAGCCAGACGAATCAGGGCGGCGGGCGGCGAGGTCGTCATGACCGTGAGCGACTTCTTCGATACCCCTGCGAGCGGCCAGTACACCGCGGTCGTCGGCAATCCTCCGTACATCCGATTCCAAGACTTCACGGGCGAGGCGCGCACGAAGGCGCGTGCCGCGGCTCTCCGCGGAGGGGTCGCGCTCTCGGGACTGGCATCGTCGTGGGCGGCGTTCACCGTCCACGGCGCCCTCGGCCTGCGCGCTGGGGGCCGACTCGGCTACGTACTGCCTGCGGAACTGCTACACGCGAACTACGCCGCCCCCGTCCGTCGGTTCCTCTTCGAGAACTTTGCTCAGGTCGACCTTGTGCTGTTCGAGCAGCGAGTGTTCGAGGAGGCAGAGACAGAGGCCATTCTGCTCCTGGCCGACGGCTACGGCGGCTCGACCGACCATGCCCGCATCCGCCAGGTGGCGAACGCGGCCTCGCTGGCCACCGACTTGCCCCCGATCGCCACCTGGACGCCCCCCGACCCCGCAGCGAAATGGTCAAGCTCGACAGTCACACCCGAAGCCCTGAAGATCTACGGAAAGCTGATCCTGAGCGGCCAATTCATGGCGATGCAGAACTGGGGCGAGACGTCGCTCGGGATGGTCACCGGCAACAACAAGTACTTCGCGCTGTCGCCCGCGCGAGTCGCTGAGCTCAAACTGCAGCCGAGCGACGTGGTGCGGCTCTCCCCTCCGGGCTCGAGCCATCTGCGCGGATTGGAGTTCTCAACCCGCGCGCACACGGAGCTCGGGAAAGCCGGTAAACGTACGATGCTGTTCCGCCCTGCGGACAAGCCGTCCACCGCCGCGATGGCGTACATCGCGCAAGGCGAGGAAGAGTCGGTGCACGCGGCCTATAAGTGCCGCGTCCGCAGAGAGTGGTGGCGCGTTCCTCTCGTGAAAAAGGCCGATCTGCTCCTGACCTACATGAACGCGGACACCCCAAGAATCACCACCAATACAGCCGGCGCTTTGCACCTGAACTCCGTCCACGGGGTCTACCTCACGCCGGAGCACCGAAGCATTGGCCGAGAGCTGCTGCCTCTTGCCGCACTGAACTCCGTCACGATGCTGGGCGCCGAGTTCACCGGCCGCGCGTACGGCGGCGGCATGCTGAAGATGGAGCCGGGCGAAGCCGACCTGTGGGCGCTGCCCGATCCGTCGACGGTCGCCGCTGCACGTGACGCGCTACTCGCGATCCGCCCCGTCGTCGGCGGGAAGCTCCGCCGCGGACAAGTCCTCGAGGCCGCCAAGCTCGTCGACGACGTGTTGCTGGTTCGGACTCTCGGCATGCGCCGCCCGGACGTCGCGGAGATTCGCGCGGCACGCGCTGACCTCTCGAAGCGGCGAGAGTCGAGGAGCCGTCGTGGCAGCGATTGACGATCGCCTGATCGCGGCTATCCGATCGTGCGGCTCAAAGCCCGCCGACACCGCTCCGCAGGCCACCAAGAAGAACTACAACGAAAAGCTATCGGCCGCGGTCGCCCTGGCCGTCGCCGCCGAGCTCCGTGCACGGGGCATGGACGGCGCTAGACCAACCGGACCCGGCGAAGCAGGGGTCAGCGGCGCGGAACGACGTCTGGCCGGCGGGATCGGCGCGAAGAAGGTCGACGTGACCTGGGCCACCGAAGAATCCGGGCTCATCCTCGCCGTCAGCGTGAAGACGATCTTGTTCAAGGACGGCCAGACCAGGAACTACCAGAAGAATCTCACCAATCGTCGAGCAGACCTCCTCAACGAAGCCGTCACCCTGCATCGCCGGTTCCCGTACGCCGTGCTTGCTGCACTGCTCATCTTCGATGCCGGAGCCGAGCACGACGGCACGGGTCGGCGAAAGTCGACCTTCATCAACGCTGGTCCACGCCTTCGGCTCTTCACTGGCCGGCAGGACCCTGCCGGCCGAGATGAGCAGTACGAGAAGTTCTACGTTCTCTTGGCCGATCTGAACGACACGATGCCATCCATCCGCGCATATGAAGCTAACGACCTTGCCACTGAGGTTCCGCTCTCCGAAGCGTTCGACACGCTCGTCGCGCTTATTGGAGAACGAAACTTCGACCTCTACGAAGGCCTCGACGGGACCGTCACCAAGGCCTGAGCTGCCCCGCGCCAGTGACACGTCGTCCCGCTCGTGTCGGGGGATGGCTTTACGGTCACCGACGTGGTGCAGCACTGGTCGCCTATGTCGCAGTTGCAGCGCTCCCCCGAGCTGGGGGTCTGGTATGTATTCGACAAGAGCCGGCGCATCGCGATCATTCGCTACGTGGAGGTCCGCGGCCGCCGACTGCTGCGCTCGGTGACCTTCGACCGCGACCCCGCCGAGCGGCAGCTCATCGGATACTTCCCGGAGGATGCGATGCGTCTCGCGGTCGAGTTCACCTGGTGGGAGTACATCAAGCACACCGGCCGGTCGACGAGCAACCGACGCTGAGGCAGGCCTAGGCCGACTCGGGCGGCGGATCGGTCCGCACGTCCTCGGGCAGGTCCGTCGCGATCGCACCCGTGCGCAGGTCGCCGTAGTAGGTCACCGCCTGCTCGGCCTCCGAGCTGGTGCCGTACACGGGCGACACGATGACAAGGAAATCGCGATCGGCGCCGGCTCCTCGCTCGGAATCTCGTCGACAAGGCAATCCCGGTAGACGTGGCCGCTGTAGTAGCCCTCTCGCCCGTCAGCATCCTTGCGCCACAGCTTGTCGGAGTCCTTCTGCAGAAGCAGGGCGTTCGCCAACGACAGCGTGATACCGAACTCCACGCCTGGGTGCGCCGCCTGGGCGGTATCGAGCACTTGGTCGACGAGCTGCTGCACGGTCACGCCGGTCATGCGGAGATCTCCGTTTCGTCGGTGACGTCGGCCGTCTCGATCGAGTCGCGATCGGCGTCGTAGATGAGCCACGTCCGGTCGTTCCACTGGTTGCGGTAGACGATCCCGCGAGGCGTCAGGGAGTGCCAGACGGCGCCGGGGTTGTACTCGGCGACCCACTCGGCCGCGAGCTGGTCGGCTGCGGCGCGATCCTCGGCCGTGCCGCTCTCGGTGGAGCGAACGTGCGCGGCCCACACGGGACGGGCGGCGGTCAGCTTGCGCTCATCCCGACGCAGCTCCTCGATGAGGGCGGGCAGGCACCCGCACTCGTCCGTGGCGTCGTGGTGGTAGCCGATACAGCGGTCGTCGGTGCATCCGCACTCGTCGCCGCGCCAATCCTTCGCTGACTCGTACCCGTGGCGTTTCGCCCACTGACCGGGGGTGATCCCCGCCCATCGCAGCGTCTCTCGCGCTTCGTGGTTGAGCTGCGTCATGGTCACTCCCCCATCGGTCTGCCCTGGGGCAGTTCTCGAGCCCCCACGGGCGGAAACGGCTTGCCGCCGTTGTACTGGCGCTCTAGCCGCTCGACTTCCTTCATAGCGGCCCCGCTGAGGAACTGCGAGAGGCTGCGCACGCCTTCGTAGGGGATGGTGTGCATGATCGCGCCACGGATGCGGTCAGTGTCCTCCTGCTCCTGGTAGAACGACACCTTGGGCGGGTACTTGCTGCGCTTCTTCGGTGCGGCCGCCTGCGGCTCTGTGGCGCTCTCTGCAGGCGTGGCCGGTGCGACAGGCGCGGGAGCGGCTGCGGGAGGCTCCTGCGGCGTCTCAGCGGCCGGTGCGATGGGGTTCCGCCCGCTGAGGGTGGAGCGTTTGCGTTCGGGTCGGGCGCTCATGCGCGTACTCCTTCGAGGGTGGTCAGGTGGCCGCTGTAGAGGCCGCTGAGGGCGGTTGCTTCGGCGCTCCCCCACTCGTCGAGGCCCTTGGATGCTTCGACGGCATCCGCGATCACGACGCGCTTGGGAACCGGCGGGGTGAGCACGCGCAGTCCGCGTGCCTCGGCCGCCTCGGTGAGGTCGTCGAGCCAGGCGCGGCCGCTGACGGTGTTCTCCTCGTGCTGGTTGATGAGGATGCCGGCGACGTCGAGCTGCGCGTTGTAGTGCTCGCGCACGAGCGCGATCGTGTCGAGGAGCTGCGTCAGGCCGTTGGCGCTCCACAGCTTCGAGTGCGTCACGACCACTACCCCGTCCGCGGCCGTCAGGCCGTTGCTGGTGAGCTGGTCAAGGCTCGGCGCGCAGTCGATGAGGATCAGGTCATAGTCGTCTGCAACCTCGCGCAGCGCGGCGCGTAGGCGGCTCTCTCGGCCCGCTCCGGCGATCACGAGTTCATCGCGCACACTGCCGAGCTCGACGCCCGACGTCGGCACGAGGTCGAGGCCGGGCCACAGTCCCGGCACGATGACGTCGCGCAGCGTCTCGTCGGCGTGCTTGCTCAGCGCATCGGCTAGGCCGGGCTGATCTTCCTCGACGGTTTCGGCTGCGATCGACGTCGTGAGGTTTCCCTGCGGGTCGAGGTCGACGGCGAGCACGCTACGCCCAGCCAGCACCGCGGCGCGGGCCAGGTGGAATGTCGTCGTGCTCTTGCCGACGCCGCCCTTCTGATTGCAGAGGGCGAGGATTCGAGCGGTCACGGTGTCACCTTTCATGTGTAACGGCAATAGTACTGTTAGGGGTGCGCCCCACGGTGGAGGCGCACCCCTGAGTGCGGGATCAGAACGGGGTGTCGTCGCCCTGGTCGGCGGTCGAGGGCTTGCCGACCACGCGGACGCTCTGCCCGCGCAGGCTCACCGCGATTTCGTCGGCTCGGACCTCGTGCTGCAAGCGGCTCCCCTGGTCGCCCTTGTACTCGGTGACGCGGTAGCGGCCGGAGAAGCGCCAGTTCGGACACGTGAAGGTGCGCTACCGGGGATTGAAGAAGAACACGGCGCAGTTGAAGACGCTGTTCGCGCTGTCCAACCTGTGGATGGTGAGGAACAAGGTCGGGAGCTTGGTGGGATGAGTGCGCCCGCAGGCTGCCAAAAGGCAGCGAAGACCGCAGAAAAGCGGTGATTGAGGGGCACCGAGAGGCGATTCGCAGCAACACGGAGCCGCGATTCACTGCAAATCGACTTGCTCCCATGACAGTCAACTCGCAACCACGGTCAAAAGTGATTCGTGCAGACCATCCTTAGGGTGCCGCTCCAAAAAAAGCATCTATTAGGCAACTATAACCTCATCCTTCACAATGATACGTCCATTTTTAATTACGCATAGTCTTTTTGCTTGGTCGATTATTGCCCATTGTGGTGACAACGAATTTAATACAACAAGATCGGCCTTTTTACCAACTTCTATCCCATAGTTCTTTTCAATTCCTAAAACTCTAGCACCCTCTGACGTTATCATTTTCCAAATTAGTCCCAAATCTCTGTTTGTCTTTAACTCTAATCTCTGAGTTTCGATCAGAGCCCCTTGTACCATATCACCGTTGCCAAAGGGAACCCAAAAATCTCTGATATTGTCCGAAGCACAGCCAAGATTGATGCCAGCTTCAAGCAGCTTTATCACCGGCATAGTAGGCGGTGTACTACTAAAACAGGTAACAAATTTCATACCCGAATCCTTGTACAATGGGATTGCCTCATCGAGCCATTCGGACGGAGCATCTGCAAAACACCAGGCATGACTCGTAGTTACTCTACCCTTATACCCATTTTCAATTGTCTTTTGGGCAAGACGATTTATCGAATATACTCCAACAGTTCCAATATCATGTATGTGATAGTCGATATCAACATCGTATTCCTTTGCTAATTTAAAGCATAGGTCTAAAGAACCCTCAACATTATTTTCCCGCGTAGCAGGATCAACTCCCCCAACTAAATCACAGCCCATATCCAAGGATTTTCTAATCAATGATTCAGATTCCAAATCAACGAAAAATCCACTCTGTGCAAAGGCTACGACTTGTATATCGATAAGATCCTTTAACTCTTCCTTGGCTTCTAAAACTGCTTCCACTGCTTTTGTTTTAGCAACTGAATCTACATCTACATGGGTCCGGGTGTATAAAGTCCCATGGAGTACCTGCATGTGAGCATGTTCTATCACATGTCTTTTTATTTCTTCGTGGGTAGCATTTTTATAATATTTCAAGCCATCCTCGATGGCAGCATCGATGGCAGCATCCCTTGTATAAGGTCTGCTCCAAAACTTCGGTAATCTTTCACCTGTGCTCGTAAATGACTTATCCATATGGGTATGTGCATCGACAAATCCGGGAGACACAAGGTTACCCTTTGCATCAATTTCGTCTTTTACGGTTCCTTCAATTTTAGCTTCTATTTTGATTATTCTGTCACCAACAATCCCAATATCATATACACTGTCTTTTTCACTTAGATAGGCGTTTCTAATGATTAAATCAAAATCTTTACTCATTTTTATCCTCATTTTTTAAACTAGGACTTGTAACTTCGAGCCTTCTTTTTGGTAGATTTAAACTAACTTTTTAGGTTCGGGAATAATAATCGTACCAGCTTCCCCTTTTAAGGCCCGTCCAATTTATTCCGGAGAGGTAATAATCGACTTATGGCCTCCGTTTTCAACAAACAATAAAGCTGCTTCCATTTTTGGTCCCATGCTGCCTGGCGGAAAGTGGCCCTCTTGTTGATACCTACGCCCTTCGCTGACTGTAATCGTATCTAGTTCCTTTTGTGACTCCTTTCCATAGTTAATTGCGACATGACTCACCCCTGTAAGTATTACAAAGGTTTCAGCTCCTACGTCCCTGGCTAGTTGTTGGCCGGCTAAGTCTGTTAACACGAGGTGGTACCCATTTTTTATCAAATCAACAAGGTTAGAACACATTTCTTTGATATTAACCACCTGTTCCTGAAAAGTACCCTTCTGGTTCTCTTTTGTAATGGCATTACCCCCAAAAGCTATGACAATACTTTTTCCCATTTAACTACCCCGTTATTTTTAATTTTTGCAGCTATTTTACATATTCTTGGACAAAAGCCGATAGAGCTTTGTTAAAGCAGGCTTTAGGGGGATTTACAAGGCCAGCCCCTATTTGCCCTACCCCAGGTTCTTTATGAGCTATCCCTGTATTTATTTGCGGTAAAATTCCAACTTCAATAACTTTTCTGAGGTCAATCCCGGTAGCACTACCTCGGAAATTAAACTGAGGAATATTAAAGAATTTATGCTCGTCCAAAGTTATCTCATACATACGGTTAGAACAGCTAAAAGCATCTTCTACGGAGCCCCCGACAAACTGGGTAATAGCTGGAGCCGCCGCCATGGCAAATCCTCCTATCCCGGCCGTTTCGGTGATAGCACTATCACCAATGTCCGGATTGGCGTCTTCTTCGGTAAACCCTGGGAAAATGAGGCCCTTAACCATTTCAGCGGGAGCTGTAAACCATCTGGTTCCTAAACCACTTATCCGAATTCCAAATTCTGTCCCGTTTCGTGCCATGGTTGTAACCATTGTACTATAAGACGGATAGGAAATTCAACCGCATGAGGCCAAGTATGGCACGAGTTTTGGGCCTCGAAACACGTTCGGCCAAGGAAGGTTGAGCGCTCGCTTGCCGCTCAATGGCAAGAGCTTGGGAGGCAGTATGCATTTGGGCCTGGCGCGCGCGCAGCTGCTTCCCCGCAGCGATGGATACCGCCGCTTCACTGGGTCACCAATTGACGCGCTGGTCTACCTCGTC
Organism: Nocardioides sp. DN36; assembly: GCF_055380375.1. Lineage (NCBI taxonomy): Bacteria > Bacillati > Actinomycetota > Actinomycetes > Propionibacteriales > Nocardioidaceae > Nocardioides > Nocardioides sp. DN36. Next base: position 88,763 of record NZ_AP043822.1, read on the forward strand.
GGGTTGAGCTGCCAGATCCCAATCCGGCTCGCCTTGCGCACCATCATCCACCGGCGCGTCGCAGCCCTCCCACAGCGGTGGCCCGCGTGCCGGGGTGATGTGCGGGGGGGCAGACTCCACCCCGATGTGGTTCAGGATGTGGCGGATTTCGGCGCTGTGGGTGATGAAGGCAATGATGCGCATCTGCCCACCGCACATGGGGCACAGCAGCGGAAATGCCTCGTAGATGCGGGCAATCAGCACCGCCCACAAGTAATGCGCCGCTCGCTTCGGGCGTGCTTCAGGTTCGGGTGTGGGTGTGGCCGCGTTGCCCGGCGCCGCCACCCCAGGTACGCCCGCGCCAGGTTGTGCAGTCTCCACCGTGGCTGGTTGCGACGCAGCAGGCTGAGCCAGCGCCGTTACCGCCGCTCTCAGCGGCGAGTTTGGTGCCAGCACACCAAAGTAGCGGTGCCGGTGGGTGCGTGGCGGTGGCACCAGCGCGGCGATGCGGTCGATCAGTTCCAGCGGTGTGAGGTGCAGCTCATCTGCCTTGGCACCACGCTTGTCACTGGTGGGCTCGCTGCGCTGTTTGGCACAGCGGTACACCAGTTTGCTTCCCTCTTTGCGTAGGCGCTCCATGGAAAACGGTGGACGCGCGCAATAGCGCAGCAGCCGCTCCAGCGCAGCGCGGTCGTGGGCTTCGATGCAGACACCGGCGTCCACCGAGAAGCCGCTGTGTTTGTAGCCCAGCATGTCTTTGGCGTCACAGTTCTCCAGCAGGCCCCGAGCAACGAAGGCGCGCAGGATGCGTTTTTGCAGTGTGGTCTGCACTGGGGCCACGGTAGCCGCATCGATGCCGGTGGCCGCGTGAAAGATGACACCCGGCGATGAGATTCGAGGGGTCGCTGCTTCGGGGCTGTCGTCGAACAGCAGCTTGGTGAAGCCTTCGTCGCGGCCGTTGGCAATGGCGCGGCCCGAGGCCGTCCAGGGGAACAGGCCCTTCTTGACCTTGATGCCTTGGGCCTTGGCCTGGTCTTCCGTCAGGCCCACCCAAGCCACTTCAGGGTCGGTGTAGGCCACGCTTGGGATCACGCGGGCGTTGAAGGCGGCGCTTGCCAGCTCTTTGTTGCCTTGCAGTTCACCGGCAATCACTTCTGCCGCCACGTGTGCCTCATGCACCGCCTTGTGCGCCAGCATGGGCTGGCCCACGATGTCGCCGATGGCAAAGATGTGCGGCACGTTGGTGCGCATCTGGATATCGACGTTGATGAAGCCACGGTCCGTGACGGCCACGCCAGCCTTTTCAGCAGCGATCTTTTTGCCGTTGGGCGTGCGGCCCACGGCCTGCAGCACCAGGTCGTACACCTGTGGCTCGGGGGCGGTGCCGCCCTCTTCCGCTGGCGCGAATGTGACCTTGATGCCTTCAGGTGTGGCCTCGGCACCGACGGTTTTCGTCTTCAACATGATGTTGTCGAAGCGCTTGGCGTTCATCTTTTGCCAGATCTTGACGAGGTCGCGGTCGGCGCCCTGCATCAGGCCTTCCATCATCTCCACCACATCCAGGCGTGCGCCCAGGGTGCTGTACACCGTGCCCATTTCCAGGCCGATGATGCCGCCACCCAGGATGAGCATGCGTTTGGGCACGCCGCTGAGCGCCAGCGCGCCGGTGGAATCGACCACGCGCGGGTCGTTGGGCATGAACGGCAGGCGCACGGCCTGGCTGCCAGCGGCGATGATGGCGCGCTTGAAGGCGATGACCTTCTTGGTGCCCGTCTTCTCCTGGCCCGTGCCGGTGGTTTCTTCCACTTCGAGGTGGTTGGCGCCGACAAAGGCACCGTAGCCGCGAACGGTGGTGACCTTGCGCATTTTGGCCATGGCGGGGTCTCCTCGTTTTCAGTGCAATAAGTGACGGTACGCAAAGCTAGCACTGGCGCGGGGGTGGTCTGGGTAGACCGTTGATTTCATTGACTTTCCTGTTCGCTTTGTAAACGGGTATGGTGGCCTCCCACTTTTGAGGTTCACGATGCAGGGTTGGCACACAACGTTTTTGGGGATGCGTGGGCTCCCCCGCGATATCAGCGACTTCGAGATGAAGGCATTTTTCACCTTCGATGGTGCCGAGCGCGACGCAATCAATGCACGCCGAGGTGATTCCCACAAGCTTGGTCTGGCGCTCCATATTGGTTTCCTGCGCATGAGTGGGCGTTTGCTCGGTGCCTTTCGGGTAATTCCAGTAGCCTTGTGGCGCCACCTTGGCAACGAGCTTGGCATTGCAGCACCAGAAGTCGCCTCGCTGAGAGCCATGTATGAACGCGGGCGCACGCTATTCGATCACCAACAAGTAGCCTGCACGGTCCTTGGATTCCAGTGGATGAGCGAGCACCAGCGCCGCTCACTGGTACGTGAACTGCGCGACGAAGTGGCGCGCTGCGCCGACCGCGATCAGCTACTCGTGCGGGCGCGTCAATGGCTGTACAAGAACAAGCTGGTGATCGTGCACGAGCGGGCAATTCGGACACTGATTGCGGCGGCACTTGCCCAGCTTGAAGTTGAAACAGGCACCGCCATCGCCGCCAGCGTTGATCCAGCAACACTTGATCGCTGGCGAGCCTCAGTTTCAGAGCTGCGCCCAGATGGACAAACCCAGCAGAGTTGGCTATGGGCTGCACCGGCGAAACACTCAACCCGCCAAATCAGCGAGGTACTGGAGCGCATCGACCTGCTTTACACGCTGGACGTTCATAAGCACCTGGCAGACATCCCCGATCTCATCTTGCGCCGCTACGCGCGCCGACTTGTCTCCAGGCCGCCCTCAGCCGGAGCCAAGATCAAAGAGCCAGCGCGCACCGTGGAGGTCGCATGCTTTCTTCGGTATTGCCTGTTCACCACCACAGACCAGTTGATCCTTATGGTGCAGCGCCGGATCGCCGATCTGTGGCGTCAGGCTGCCGCCGATGTCCCCGCTACCGTCAATTGGGCCGCAATGTACAAAACGCTGCTCGGCGAACTTGTTGCCTTGAGCGCGCAAGGTGCGGTGCCAGATGCTGAGTTGCGTGCCCGTCTTGAAGCCTTGATCACCGAAACCCAGAAACGCAAACCACCGAGCAGGGCCTCCCTGGTCCGCGAGGGATTGATTGATGGAATTCGCCCCGTGCGGTCGTTGCTCGTCGCCATTGCAAAGCTGCCCTGGCAGGCCACCGGCGAGCATCCTGCCATCGAGTACCTTGCCAAGCTGCAAGCTTTATATCTCAAAGGATCCAGAAAGCTGCCAGTTGAAGTGGTGGCACCAAGTCTGGGAATGATCTGGCAGGTTTCGATCTCCAGCCCAGACCGGGAACACACTCAATCCGGAGAGGCAAGAAATGCAGTTGAACGAGGCTGCATAAAAACACGGTCTACACGACAACTACGTTGACAAACACCGGTGTTTCGTGAAACCATGCCATCAGACAGGTTTACCAGAAAAAGGGAGATACCATGAGCCACACCGCCACACCTGCAAAAGCTGCCGTTACTCTTTACACCGGGTTTCACCAGCTGGTCACCGGGGATGTCGCGGGCACGGTGCTTAATGGCGTCGATATTCTGGTGAGAGACGGGGAGATTATTGGCCTTGGCCCGGATCTGCCCCGAACTCTGGCCCCAATTGGCGTTGGCCAGGAACAGGGTGTTGAGGTGGTGAACTGCCGGGGGCTGACCGCCTATCCGGGGCTGATCAACACCCATCACCATTTTTTTCAGGCCTTTGTCCGCAATCTTGCCCCCCTCGACTGGACCCAGCTTGATGTGCTGGCCTGGCTGCGCAAGATCTACCCGGTGTTTGCCCTGGTGGATGAAGACTGCATCTACCACAGCACAGTGGTGTCCATGGCGGAGCTGATCAAGCACGGCTGCACCACCGCGTTTGATCACCAGTACAACTACAGCCGCCGGGGTGGACCCTTTCTGGTGGACCGCCAGTTTGATGCCGCTAACCTGCTGGGGCTGCGTTTTCACGCCGGGCGCGGCTGCATCACCCTGCCGATGGCGGAGGGCAGCACCATTCCCGATGCCATGCGGGAGAGCACCGATACTTTTCTTGCCGATTGCGAACGCCTGGTGAGCCGCTTTCATGACCCGCGGCCCTTCGCCATGCAGCGGGTGGTGGTGGCGCCCAGCTCGCCGGTGATTGCCTACCCGGAAACCTTCGTCGAGTCTGCCCGTCTGGCCCGCCACCTGGGGGTGAGCCTGCACACCCATCTGGGGGAGGGGGAAACCCCCGCCATGGTGGCCCGTTTTGGCGAGCGCAGCCTCGACTGGTGCGAAAACCGGGGCTTTGTCGGGCCGGATGTGTGGCTCGCCCACGGCTGGGAATTCACCGCAGCGGACATCGCCCGCCTTGCCGCCACCGGCACCGGTGTTGCCCATTGCCCGGCGCCGGTGTTTCTGGTGGGTGCCGAAGTCACCGACATTCCCGCCATGGCGGCGGCAGGTGTGCGGGTGGGCTTTGGGGTGGATGGCCACGCCTCCAACGACAGCTCGAACCTCGCCGAGTGCATCCGCCTTGCCTACCTGCTCCAGTGCCTGAAGGCCAGTGAGCGCCAGCATCCGGTGCCAGCTCCCTATGACTTTCTGCGCATGGCCACCCAGGGTGGTGCGGATTGCCTCAACCGGCCTGATCTCGGCGCCCTCGCCGTGGGCAGGGCTGCGGATTTCTTTGCCGTCGATCTGAACCGGATCGAATACATCGGCGCCAACCACGATCCACGGAGCCTGCCCGCGAAAGTGGGTTTTTCCGGCCCCGTGGACATGACCGTGATCAACGGCAAGGTGGTGTGGCGCAACGGTGAATTTCCGGGCCTTGATGAAATGGAGCTGGCCCGGGCTGCGGACGGGGTGTTTCGCCGGGTGATTTACGGCGATCCTTTGGTGGCAGCCCTTCGACGGGGCACCGGTGTCACACCATGCTGAGGCCGGTGATGAGTTTCTTGAGCAAAAGGTTTATTGCCTCGGGTCTACCATAACCCCCGTAGAGTGCCATGGATGCATAGTAGTGGGTGATGAAATAGGCGACCAGATCCCGGTCCACCGGCGCGCCTTTTTGCTGTTCGGCAATGTCGAAATACGGCCCCAGAACTTTTTTGTACATGTCGACCCGGGCATCGAAACTGATAAGGCTCAATTTTTTCAGGTAGCTGGTATTGGCGGCGCTGAGCTTCTGGGCAAGGTCACTGGTAAAGAAGTGGTGCAGGTAATCTGTCACCACATCCAGCCGGTTTTCCGCCGAAGGGTTTGCCTCTATGGCATTTTGCAGGCCCGATTCAAATTCGCTTCTGATCTTTAAATAGATGCTGGTCAGGATTTCTTCGACAGTGCTGAAGTGGCGGTACAGGGAAGTTCTGGAAATGTTTGCCAGCTTGTAGATCTCGGTCATGGTGATGCCGCTTTCACCCTGTCGCAGGGTGAGTTCAAGTGCCGCAGCAATGATTCTTTTCCGGGTTTCAAGAGCTCTGGTGCCTGGTTCTTTGGTCATGTCATACCGTCAATAATTCAGAAGAGCGCAATGTTCGAGCTTGACTGTTCGAGCTTGACTATTCGAGTTTCAATGTTCGGCCTGGCGAGCCAGGCATGGGCAGCCCTGATCATGGAGAGCTCTCGATAACTCGATAATGCGCAGCTCTCGATGATAACCAGCTCTCGATGATAACTAGCTCTCGATGATAGGCAGCTCCCGATCTGCATGGCAATGGTTGCGATGCACCGGATCTTGCTACGGGACAGGGATGTTTTCACTGGCGGAGGTCTTGCAATACCAATCCGTTGCAAGACCAATCTCCTTGCAAGACCAACCCCGGTGATGGCGAGGGATTATCCGGTAACTGCGGTCACAAAGCCAAGGCCCACAGTCACAACGCCTCGGCTCATAGCGGCGGCAGCAGTACGTAGTAGGCGCCGAGCACCACGGCAAGACCGTAGGCGATGGGGTGTACCTGGCGGGCGCGGCCGGTGATCACCATGGCGATGGCGTAGACGATCAGCCCTATGGCCATGCCATCGCTGATGGAGGTAACCGCCATCAGGATCAGGGTCAGGGTGGCAGCGCCGCCGGTGATGACATCGGAAAAATCGATGCGCGCCACTTCCACGAACATCAAGAGGCCAATGAACACCAGTGCCGGGGCCGAGGCCTCGGCGGGAATGATAAGAATCAGCGGGTTCAGATACAGGGCCAGGAAAAAGAACAGGCCCACGAAAATGGCGACAAGGCCGGTGCGCCCGCCACTTTCGATACCGGCGGCGGATTCGCCGAAACAGATGGCGGTGGAGGTGCCCGCCAGGGAGGCGCCGATGGCGGCCATGGCATCCGCCGACAGGGCCTCGGTCGGCTTCAGCATCGCGCCCTGGTCATCGACAAGACCGGCCCGCTGGCACAGGGCGTTCATGGCCGCGAGGGAGCTGAACAGGTCCATGAACACCAGGGACAGCATGGCTGGCAGGGCAATGCCGAGATGCGACCACAGATAGCCAAAATCGAGCGCCAGCCACAGGTCACCAAAGCCTGTCGGCTGGGCCAGGGCGGCGCTCGGCATCGGAGTCAGGGAACCTGTGGCTGTGGGGATAAAAAAGCCGATGGCGGTGAGCAGTATGATGGTGAGAATGATCGCCCCGGGCACCCGCCGGGCCATGAGTCCCATGACAATCGGGATGCCGGACAGCGCCAGCAGCACCGTGGGTGCCGTGACCACGCCGATCTGCACCAGGGAGGGGGCCGGGGCCGCCACCACAATGCCCGCCGTTTTGAGGCCGATGAACATGATGAAAAGACCGATGCCCGCCGTCAGCGCCCGGCGCAGGGCATCGGGGAAGGCATCGAGCAGCAGCCGCCGGATGCCGGTGAGGGTGAGGACAAGAAACACCACCCCGCTCCAGAACACCAGCCCCAGCGCGCCCTGCCAGGGCACGCCAAGGCCCAGAATGAGGGTGTAGGCCACCAGTCCATTGGCGCCCATGCCGGGCGCCACGGCGATGGGCAGATTGGCCATGAGCCCCATCAGAATGGAAAAAACCCCCGCCACCACGGCGGTGATGGTGAGCACCTGGGCTCTGTCCATGCCGGCATCGGACATGATCAGTGGATGCACCACCAGGATGTAGGACATGGTGGCAAAGGTGGTCACCGCCGCCAGCAACTCCCGCTGCACGGTAGTGCCCCGGGAACTCAGTTCGAAAAAGCGGTCCACCCGCTCCATCGGGGTAGGCATGGGGGTAGGGGTGCAGTCGGGCGCGGCGGTATCAGCAGACTTGTTCAAGGGCAGCCTCGGGAGCAGTGGCAGCAGCGGATGGTTTTGAAAACCTGTCCAAATGGTCTGCAAATTGCGTACCGACGGCTGTTGTTCCGCTTTGATCTGTGCCAGGACAAGGGTTTGTGCACATTGTTCAGACTGTGATTGTCTGACCTGTTGTAAAGGATCAGACGCCAGACGTTGCACGTTAGACGCTGCACGTCAGACGTCAGACGCAACCGCAGTGCACCGGGCCTCGGCAGGATGCTCTTGCATTCGTGTTGCGTGTTCACGTCAGACGTCAGAACTGCCATGGCCCATGCACAACAGTGCTGAAGGGTTCACGGATAGGAAATTCAACCGCATGAGGCCAAGTATGGCACGAGTTTTGGGCCTCGAAACACGTTCGGCCAAGGAAGGTTGAGCGCTCGCTTGCCGCTCAATGGCAAGAGCTTGGGAGGCAGTATGCATTTGGGCCTGGCGCGCGTGCAGCTGCTTCCCCGCAGCGATGGATACCGCCGCTTCACTGGGTCACCAATTGACGCGCTGGTCTACCTCGTCGGGTTGAGCTGCCAGATCCCAATCCGGCTCGCCTTGCGCACCATCATCCACCGGCGCGTCGCAGCCCTCCCACAGCGGTGGCCCGCGTGCCGGGGTGATGTGCGGGGGGGCAGACTCCACCCCGATGTGGTTCAGGATGTGGCGGATTTCGGCGCTGTGGGTGATGAAGGCAATGATGCGCATCTGCCCACCGCACATGGGGCACAGCAGCGGAAATGCCTCGTAGATGCGGGCAATCAGCACCGCCCACAAGTAATGCGCCGCTCGCTTCGGGCGTGCTTCAGGTTCGGGTGTGGGTGTGGCCGCGTTGCCCGGCGCCGCCACCCCAGGTACGCCCGCGCCAGGTTGTGCAGTCTCCACCGTGGCTGGTTGCGACGCAGCAGGCTGGGCCAGCGCCGTTACCGCCGCTCTCAGCGGCGAGTTTGGTGCCAGCACACCAAAGTAGCGGTGCCGGTGGGTGCGTGGCGGTGGCACCAGCGCGGCGATGCGGTCGATCAGTTCCAGCGGTGTGAGGTGCAGCTCATCTGCCTTGGCACCACGCTTGTCACTGGTGGGCTCGCTGCGCTGTTTGGCACAGCGGTACACCAGTTTGCTTCCCTCTTTGCGTAGGCGCTCCATGGAAAACGGTGGACGCGCGCAATAGCGCAGCAGCCGCTCCAGCGCAGCGCGGTCGTGGGCTTCGATGCAGACACCGGCGTCCACCGAGAAGCCGCTGTGTTTGTAGCCCAGCATGTCTTTGGCGTCACAGTTCTCCAGCAGGCCCCGAGCAACGAAGGCGCGCAGGATGCGTTTTTGCAGTGTGGTCTGCACTGGGGCCACGGTAGCCGCATCGATGCCGGTGGCCGCGTGAAAGATGACACCCGGCGATGAGATTCGAGGGGTCGCATCAGCATCGCCCTCGCCCTCCACTTCCTCAAACACCCCGTCCACCACACAAACGTGGAAGTGGACGTGTTCATTGAGGCTGGAGCCGAATCGGTGAATGAAGGCGATGGCACCGATGTGCAGGCCTGCCTTGTCCATATGGGCCGCACCGGGGCTGTGGGTCTGCAGAGTTTGTGCGATCACCCGCAGAAAGATGCGCAGCACCATGCTCAGCACCGCTCCGTCGCGTTGCATGAAGTACCGCAACCTCTTGGGCACGGAGAGCACCCACTGGCGCACCGGCAGGCGGGGGAAAACGTGGTCGCTCAGGTGTGCCGCCGTCTCCACCATCCGCCGCGTGGTGCACGAGGGGCAGACTCCCCGGCCTTTGCAGGAGAAGGCTACAAAGTAGTCGTGCCCACAGTCGCCGCAGCGAGCGCGGGCAAAGCCATGGGCAAAGATGCCGCACTCAAGATACTTGGCAAACGCTTTGCGCACGAAGGGCTTGGGGGTGTGGTGGTCGCCCTGGCCGTCGAACTGACCCGCGCTGGCCAACTCTAGCCAGGTCTCGTAGTGCTCGGCTACCATTTGGTAGAGCAGCGTGCGTTCGGGGTGGCGTGGGTTGTAGAGCTTGGGCTTGGAAGTGGCTGACATGAATACTGTACAAATGCACAGTATTCTGCGGCGATTGTTTGGGTACGCAAAGCACAAGGCCCGAACCGTCGCCAGTTCGGGCCTTGTCAGGGTAGCTTGGCTGCGGACTTACTTGCGCGCAGGCGGCACATCCGTGCAGCTGCCATGCGCCACTTCCGCCGCCATGCCGATGCTCTCGCCCAGCGTCGGATGCGGGTGGATGGTCTTGCCGATGTCCACTGCGTCCGCACCCATCTCGATAGCCAGCGCGATCTCTCCGATCATGTCGCCCGCGTGGGTGCCGACCATGCCACCGCCCAGGATCTTGCCGTGGCCCCGGCCAGCATGGCCGTCTCCTGATCCTGCTTCGGGGCTGTCGTCGAACAGCAGCTTGGTGAAGCCTTCGTCGCGGCCGTTGGCAATGGCGCGGCCCGAGGCCGTCCAGGGGAACAGGCCCTTCTTGACCTTGATGCCTTGGGCCTTGGCCTGGTCTTCCGTCAGGCCCACCCAAGCCACTTCAGGGTCGGTGTAGGCCACGCTTGGGATCACGCGGGCGTTGAAGGCGGCGCTTGCCAGCTCTTTGTTGCCTTGCAGTTCACCGGCAATCACTTCTGCCGCCACGTGTGCCTCATGCACCGCCTTGTGCGCCAGCATGGGCTGCCCGACGATGTCGCCGATGGCGAAGATGTGCGGCACGTTGGTGCGCATCTGGATGTCGACGTTGATGAAACCGCGGTCCGTCACAGACACGCCGGCCTTTTCAGCGGCAATCTTCTTGCCGTTGGGCGTGCGGCCCACGGCCTGCAGCACCAGGTCGTACACCTGGGGTTCGGGGGTGGTGCCGCCCTCTTCCGCTGGCGCGAATGTGACCTTGATGCCTTCAGGTGTGGCCTCGGCACCCACGGTTTTCGTCTTCAACATGATGTTGTCGAAGCGCTTGGCGTTCATCTTCTGCCAGATCTTGACCAGGTCGCGGTCGGCGCCCTGCATCAGGCCGTCCATCATTTCCACCACATCCAGGCGTCGGGGCCGCCTCGGTAGGCGGCGGCGTCGTCGGCCGAGAAAGCCACGGGTTGAGCGGGTCGCTCATGTTGCCCCCCTAGGTACAGTGAGATTCACCCTAATAAGGGAATCCTACGCCCAAGCGCCCAAACAAGGAAGGGTGAACCCGAATGAACCCGAACCTATACAAACATGCCCTAACCGGTACACTAGGACCGTGGAGCCAACAGGAGGTCTCACCGTGAGCAGCGACAGCGGTGCGTGTGACGCGCTCGATCGCCTATTCGAGCAGAGCCCTCCGACCCTCGGCCCCACCGAAGTAGCAGAACGACTCGGAGTCTCTAACAAGAGCGTGTACACGTGGCTCCGCGAGGGACTGATCCCCGGCTACAAGGTCGGCTCGACGTGGTTCATCATCCGCGACGAGCTGAAAGACACCTTGCGCCGGGGTGCGAATGTCCCTCGCGACACCGGCCCGGTCGTCGTCATCAACTCAGAACGGCACGAAGGGGACTGACATGCGGAAGATCGGGACGGCGCTACTCATAGTCGTCACCGCGGCGGCCCTGACCGCCTGCACCGGCCAGAACAACGCGCCAGCGCCGACCCCCAGCGCCAGTAGCACCGGCCCGATCTATCCCGACCTCGACCAGTTCACCCCCGCCCCCGAAGGCCTCATCGACGAGGACAGCGGAGAGACGCACGGCCCGCGGCCCGTGCCCACGTGGGATGACGAATCGCGCGAGAGCGCAACGGCGGCCGCGGTCGCCGTGATGACCGCCTACGCGCGCCCCGATCTTCCGTTCGAGCAGTGGTGGGCCGGCTTGCAGCCCCTCCTCGACAACAAGGCCACCCAGGACTACGCCTACATGGACCCGGCACGCATCGTCGCGACGAGCGTCACCGGCCCCGCCGTCATCACCGACGACACGAGCGCTTACGTCGCGTTCGTCGACGTCCCCACCAACGCCGGCACCTACGGCGTCGTGCTCAGCCGTGCCGACGCTGACTCCCCCTGGCTCGCGGGGCGCTTCATCCTCCCCGAAGGGGTGAACTGATGGCAGCGCCCAAGGGCAGCGCCGCCTACGCGATCGCGGCGGTGCCGCTCCTCATCGTCGGCTCCCTGTTCGGGCTCCTCCTCATGGGCGAGGACGAGTGCGGCCCGAGCGCCGGCAACGGCGGATCGAGCGTCTCGATCGACCCCGCATCCGTCCCCGAGACGGAGATTGCCGGCTACGGCCACGAGCAGCTTGTGAACGCCGCATATGTCATGCAGGCGGGCAAAGACCTCGGCCTGAACGCGCGGGATCAGACCATCGGCGTCAGGACTGCGATGGGTGAATCCAGCCTCCGGAACATCGACTACGGCGACTGGGAAACCGGCGGGGTCACCAACCCCGACGGCACCCGCACGACGTCGATCGGCCTGTTCCAGCAGCAGGACGGATGGGGCACCCGCGAGGAGCGGCTGGACCCCTACATCTCGTCGACGAAGTTCTTCAACGCGATGACCACGAAGGTTCCCGACCGCGAGTCGCTGGAACCGACGATCGTCGCCCACCGCACTCAGGTGAACGCCGACCCGTACCACTACACGAAGTTCTGGGACGGCGCGGTGCAGATCGTCGAGGGCCTGAGTGGTGTCCGCACCGGCCTCGACTCCGGCGACGGCAGCGCCAGCGGCGGCGCATGCGAGGGCCTGCTTCCCGGCGAAGTCAGCGCCGAAGGCTGGGCCTCCCCCGGCGCCGGCCCGGTCAGCAGCCCCTACGGCATCCGCGTGCACCCGATCTACGGCACGCAGCGACTCCACGCCGGCACCGACCTTGCCGGCGGCGGCTGCGACGGCCCGATCTGGGCCGCACAGGACGGTGTAGTGACGTTCCGCGGCTTCGACGACGCCGGCAACGGCACAATCTCGATCGACCACGGCGGCGGGGTCACCACCCGCTACCTCCACATGTACGACTCCGGGATGCTCGTGCAGACCGGCGACAAGGTGAAGGCCGGCCAGCAGATCGCTCGCGTCGGCAGCAGCGGTGAATCCACCGGATGCCACCTGCACTTTGAAGTGCGCGTCAACGGCGAGAACGTCGACCCCGCGCCCTTCATGGCAGAGGTCGGCATTCAGCTCGGACAGTAGATCAGGAGACGACCATGAGCAGCATCGAAGTACCCACGTTCCCCAAGATCGAGGCGCGCACGTTCGCGAACGGATCGGGAGAGGTCACGATCAACGGCACGTCGCACCCGATCGAGACGACCACTCTCGAGGATGCTCGCGCCGCGATCCTCGCTCGCGTGGCCGACACGGCCACGAAGATGCAGCGCCCCGTGCGGGTCACCACCAGCGGCCCCGACGGGGAATGGCCGCTAATCGTCCACCCCGACGGCAGCGTAGAGCCCGACGAGAGCCTGCCCGCCCGGCCGGCGCCGATCGAGGACGCCGCGTCCCCCATCGAGTCGACGCCCGCGCCGATCGACCAGGTTCCCGCGCCCGCCCCCGCGCCGGAGGCTCCGACGTTCGCTCCCGCGCCGGAGGTTCCGGCCGCAGCGCCGGCTCCCGCGCCCGACGGGAACGCATGGGTGCGTCAGGCTCCCGCCCCGGCCACCGAGTACCCGAGCCGTCGCGAGGCCCGACAGTCGTTCCTCACGCACGAGCAGATGGAGGAGCCGGCAACCCAGGGATGGCGCGGAGCGCTCACCCGTGCCGGCATCCGCATGAGCCCGAGCGAATCCGAGCGCGCGGAGCGTTCCGACGTCCTCGCCGTCTCGCAGCACTGGCCCGGCCCCCGCACGATCGCCGTCGTGAACGGCAAGGGAGGCGCGGGCAAGACCCCGACCACCGTCCTCCTCGCGGCCGTGTTCGCCCGCCACGGCGGCGCAGGCGTCCTCACATGGGACAACAACCAGACCCGCGGAACGCTCGGCTGGCGCACCGAGCAGGGACCGCACGAGGCGACCCTGCTTGACCTCCTCCCCCAGGTCGACCGGCTCCTGAGCACCGGAGCGCAGTCAGCGGACCTGGCGCACTACGTGCACCACCAGACCCGCGACCGGTTCGACGTGCTGCGCAGCAAGCCGATGGCCCTCGCGCACGAGCAGCGCGTCGAGCCGAGCGACGTCGACGCGATCCACGCCGTCGCCGCGAAGTACTACCGGCTGATCTTCATCGACTCCGGCAACGACGAGTCCGATCCGATGTGGCTGCGCATGATCGACCACGCCGACCAGCTCGTGGTCGCCACGACCACCCGCGACGACCACGCCGAAGCCGGCGCGCTCCTCCTCGAAGCCCTCGCAGAGCGCGACGCCGGATCGGCCGAGCTGGCCCGTGATGCCGTCGTGATCGTGAACCAGGCCGATCCGAAGTCCACCGCCGCTGACCTGGCGCGCGTGGCCGACGGCTACCGGTCCCTCGCCCGTGAGGCCGTGACGGTCCCCCACGACCCGGCGATGGTCGACGGAGTGCTGCGCTTCGGCTCCCTGCGCCCCCAGACGCAGCGTGCGTGGCTCGCAGCGGGCGCGGCGGTCGCCCGCGGGCTATGAACGCCACACAGCCGCTCACAGGGCTGCATCGCGTCCCCGAGTGGCCCCGTCTCGCCGCCACCGTCACGCACGACGGCACAGGCACCCTCACGATCAACGGCGTCAGCCGCGCGTGCGCGGCCGAGTCCGTCGCAGCGCTCCGCACCGGCATGATCGCGCGCGCCGTGGCGATCGGCACGCAGCTACGTCGCCCGATCCGTCTCGATGTGACCGAGGACGGCCGCACACACGCCCTCGCCGTGCGCCCGGAGGGCTACGTGCAGCTCATCGGCGCCGACGGCACCATTCCCGCCCCTGACGGCCTCAGCATCGACGAGGGACGCTGCCGCGTCTGCCGCCGGCTACAGCCGGTGACCTCCGCGACGTGCGTCCAGTGCGGCGTCGACGAACCGCTGCGCGTCGAGGTCGCTCCCCCGGCGGAGCCGAACACCGTCGCACCGCCCGCGGCCGCGCGGGTCACCCGGCCGAGCCCCGTTGAGCTCGACGAGCTCGACGAGCTGCACGACATCGAGCACACACGCATCAGCCGCCGCGCAGCGGCCCCCGCAGCGCCTCCCGCGCCGGTCCTGCACCTGGCTTTCAACACCCAGCGCAGCATCGACGCCGGCCCGCATGTCGTCGTCGGCCGCAACCCCGAGCCCGTCGACGGACGCGAAGCGCTCACCGTCGTCACGCCTGGACGGATGCTCTCGCGCACCCACGCGACGATCGACGTCGACGACGCCGGTCGCATCGTCGTGACCGACCTCGATTCCGCGAACGGCATCGAACTGCAGTCGGCCCCGCCCCACTGGCTCACGCCCGGCGAACCGACCGTGATCCCCGACGGCGCAACGATCCTTCTGGGCGACGTCTACTGCACCGTCACGAGGGCGCATTGATCTACCCCGGGCGGCGTCGGCGCGTCGCCGCAGTGTTTATGCATAATCCCGGCACGATGGCTCGTATGAGCGACTACGGCCGACGCGCGCGACGCCCGAACGACGCGCCCACGGTCCTGCTACAGGGCCGGGTTTCCCCTACCGCGCGCAACGACGTGCGCGAAGCTGCCGAGGCATCCGGCGTCACCATGTCGTACTACCTGGATGCGCTCATCACCAAGCTCGTCAACGAGAACGGCGGCATGCCGCTCGTCGACCCTCCCGCGCGGGACCGCGCGAACCAGCTCGACCTGCCGGAGGAGGCCCCGACGAAAGCCGCATAGAACGAGCGAACCCCCGCCTCTTACGAGACGGGGGCCGAAGCTAAGTGCCTGATCCTCTGAGTTTGGCGACCTGGTAGATCAAGGCAGTTCCGACAAGAACCGGTAGGGAACCGGGCCTTTGTCGTACCCATCGACCGGGATCGAAAGGTGGTGTCATCATAACCCCTCCCTTTACAGAAACCCAGTACCCGCACGCCGAGTCTTGGGCCTTGACAGAGGCGATTCGCCCGAGCGGGCATCGACGGCGAGCAAGAGCGTCGATGACGTGCGTGTGGCAAGGAACTTGGGAGCACAGATGCTCGGCGTCCAGTACCGCCGTGACCCCTACTGCAGGGGGCGCAGGGCACTACAAGTTCTTGGGAATGAGTGCTGTCGTATTCGCGACGATGCGTTCGAGATCTGCCAGAACGGGTCGTTCGTTCTCGACGAGCACCTGACCATTCACGACCACCAGGCTTGCCCGGTCTGAAAGACCAGTCATGATCAGGCCGATCGCCGGGTCGTGCACACCAACCCGGTCGACTCCATCGAGGCGCCAACAGGCGATGTCCGCAGCACGACCCTCCTCGAGGACGCCCAGGTCGGGCCTGCCGAGGCACTCCGCTGATCCCCTGGTTGCCATTCGGAGCAGCTCGCGTGCCGACAGCCACTTCTCGGGCTCGTTGGGGTCAGCGGGGCGGTGCGCCAGCGCAGCCAGGCGCAGATCGCCAAGCAGGTTCCCGCCATCGTTGCTGGCGGACCCGGTCGTTCCAAACCCAACCGTGATTCCGGCGTCGAGGTATTCCCGGATAGGCGCGAGTCCCCAGCCCATCCGAAGGTCCGGCGCAATGAGATGCGCGATCGCGACGCCTGCGTCGGCGAACTCGGGGATCTCCTCCCGTGGAGGTACCACAGCGTGAGCCAGCCATACTCGGTCGCTGGCCCAGCCGTGCTTCTCAAGGAAACGCCACGGCGTCATACCGTAGAGGTGGTCGCTCATTCCCGCGTCGAGCGGTTCGTAGAAGTGGGTGTGGAGGCGCACGTCGTAGTCCGCCGCCATCTGTGCGAACGCTTCGAAGAGTTCGGGCTTGTCGTAGGGGACGCCGCAGGGTCCAAGAGCGATTCGAACCATTCCAAACGGTTCCGGCTCGTGGTACTGGTCGATGAGACCCAGACAGTGCTGGACGACTCTGTCGACGGGCTCGACGAACAGGTCGTCGCAGAAGCCACCTTCGCTCTTGCCGAGCGTCATCGATGACCTTGCCGCATGGAACCGGATCCCGAGGTCGGTGGCGGCCTCGATGGTTGCGTCGATATAGCTATCGGCCGTGGCACCGGGGAAGAATAGGTGCTGGTCGGCGACCGTGGTGATGCCACCGAGGAGCGACTCGAGGAGGACGGCGCGCGCAACCTCCCGGATGACATCTGGACCGAACTTCCCGTCGCGCCACCATCCTGCGCTTCTGGTCAGGACGCCTTCGAGCCAACTGGCCATCGTGACCCGCTCGAGTTGGGGAATCGCCCGCATTGCGCCTTCGTACAGGTGCTGGTGCGAGTTGATGAGACCTGGCAGCGCAATCATTCCACGCCCGTCGATTGTCCGTGAAACGCTGCGATCCGACAGGTCCTTTCCGACGGCGACGATCTTCGGCCCGTCGATCAGAATGTCGGCGTCTTCCAACTCGCGTTCTTGATCGTCGAAAGTGATGACACGTGTCAGTCCGCGGATCAGGATCATTCTCTCTCCTTCGTGCAGGGCTCTTACGCCCGGGTACGACTTGCTGACGGCGTCGACCTCGAGCAACGGCGCGTGGCGGTCTTCGGTCCGTCCTAGGTCCGGTGCTACTTGCGTCATGTTCCCTCGCGGAGGTCTTGTGTGCGGTGCGTCACCCCACTGAGCGATGGACCCTAGACGACATCCGAAGTTGGATGCAATACTTCATCCAGCATTCCATGTGATTTCTTCTAGAAGGCCGGGTAAATGGGCGACGCACGCTCCAGCACCACCGTTAGAAACGTCCTGGATCCGCTCACAGGTCAACGACGTGATGTCGTCCTTAACCTGCACCGCTCCGGCTGCGCCGGACCAGTGCGACGCGAGCTCGACGGATCCGCATGGTGGATCCTCCCGGCAGCCATCGACGCGGACGCGCACATGCCGTTCGTCCCTGCGGGCATCCGGCAGTACGACCTGTTAGCAGCACTGTCCGGTGGCGTCCACCACATGGTTGTCGCTCTGCCGTATCAACTCGCAAGCGTGCACCCTTTGCCAGCCTTGATCGCCGACATGACGTCCACGGCCCTGCCGTCGATCACCCCAGTGCTGTCCGTCGGCCCCACCACCGACAGCGAGGGTTTCCCCCGCTGGCTGTCGGCGAACATCGGATGCATTCGGGACTTGCTTCCTGGCATCGTGAAGCTCTACACGCCCGATCCGAACTTCCAACGAAATCTCGACGCAGTGCGAAACGCGGGACTCAAGCCAGCGGTGTTCGCATACACAGCCGACGAGTTCGACCTGTTCATCGAAAGCGCTCATTCTCCGCTGCATGTGCGGCACGTGACCTCGCGCCGCATGTACGACCGCGTACGGGCCGTGCCGGGTGCCACGTGTCAGACAAGCCCGCACATGCTCCTCGCCCTCGCCGCGGAGCGGCGAGAGGAGCTGGCGGTCTTACCTACCCCGCCGAACGACGAGGATCGTCTCTCCTTGGTAAGCGTGTTCGATGGCATCACCGTTGTCGCCAGTGACCACGTCTCCCCTCCGATCGGTGCGCCGACCGGCCCCGGCCTCCAGACCCAACAACATTTCACCTCCGCCCTGCTGACGTGCGTGGACCAATTCGGCTTCGACCTCGCGCAGACTTGGCAGAAGGTGACCTCGGCTCCAGTCGACGTGTTCGAGTTGAGCGTCAAGCCGGGAGCGATTCTGGTCGATCCCGAACTGCAGGCGCCGGTCGAGCTCTGGCCACGTCAGCGCCCTGACCGGGCTCCCTACTTGGGCAGCCGGGTGAAGGGCCGCGTATTGGCTGTCACATCCGGCGACGAGGCGGTAATGGTGTGATCAGGCGAAGGATGGGAGCCGGGCCCGAGCTGTCCGCCCTTGGCCTCGGGTGCAACAACTTCGGACCCCGGCTCGATGCGAACCAGTCCGAGGCCGTCGTGGCCGCATCGCTCGACGTGGGCATAAATCATTTCGACACGGCCGACATCTACGGGGATGGCTTGTCGGAGCAGTATCTGGGTCGCGCCATCCGCGGCAAGCGTGCGGATGTTGTGATTTCGACCAAGGTCGGGATCCGCCGCGACGCCCTCGTTGGTGGCGGTTCCCGTGAGCACGTGGCTCGATCGTGCGATGCCAGCCTTCGCCGTCTCGGGACCGACTACATCGACGTGTACTACCTGCACAGGCCTGACCCAGGGACGCCGATCTGCGAAACGCTCGGAGCGTTCAAGGAACTGGTGGAGGCAGGGAAGGTGCGCCACATCGCCTGCTCCAACCACGAGCCGTGGCAAGTGACGGACATGTGGAACCTTGCGGAGCTCGGTGAGCGGCCGCCGATGGCGGGCATCCAGGTCGAACTGAATGTGCTGCAGCGAACCGCGGAAGACGCGCTTCTGCCCGCGTGCGAAAGCTTAGGGATCGGAGCAGTAGTCTACTCACCCTTGGCTTCTGGCCTGCTGACAGGCAAGTACAGCAGCGGGGCCGAGTTCCCCGAAGGCTCGCGCATGCGGGTGATGCCACAGTTCGCCGGCATCGCTACACCGATCAATATGCGCATCGCCGAAGGAATGCGCGAACTGGCAGCGGAGTGTGGAACTCGGCCATCGGCTCTGGCCCTCTCGTGGGCGCTGTCTCGGCCTTCGGTGACCGCGGTCCTGGCCGGTGCCACCTCGCCTGAACAAGTCAGGCAAAACGCAGAGGATGTCGCGTTCAAGCTCGAACCAGTGCATGTGACGCGAATGGAGGAAATCACCACCGCGGCAACTCAGGAGAACTGCAGTGAGCGTTGAGGAGAACGAGCACGCCGAAATCCTGCGGCGACTGGATGCTTTGGAGTCGGCAGACCAGATTCGTCGCCTGAAGGCCAGATACATGCAGTGGTGTGACGACCGGCGGGGCATCGACATCGGCTCGCTCTTCTGGGAGAACGGCGTTTGGGAGGGTAAGGGTGCGAGCACCGCCGGGACTACGGTCGGCGCACCGGCGATCGGCGAATTGTTCGCCGCGACCCCGCCTCGGCTCACGTTCACGGTCCACTACCTCACCAACGAATCGATCGAAGTCGACGGCAACACCGCGACCGGTGCGTGGAAACTGTTCGAACCCTGCACGGTTCGCGACGAGGTCGCCGTATGGCAGGGCGGGCGTTACGAGGACGTGTTCGAACGGCGGGAGGGCGAATGGCGGTTCACCCGCCTCACCCTCCATCTGGAGTACCGGAGTCTCTACGACGAGGGCTGGGCCCGCAATCAAGTGGCGGACCTGTGACGTTTCCCGCGTACGCGCTCGACCATTTTTCCCTCACGGTTCCAAACCTCGAGCAAGCCGTGGACTTCTTCATCCGCGCTCTTGGAGCTCGGCTCAAGTACACCCGCGTCCTGGCGCCAGGCAGCGAACCGGCCTTGATGGAAGAGAATTACCTCGCCCATCGCGAGGCAGGCTTCGCGCTCGCGAAGCTCGAGCTCGGCGGGCTTGGCATTGAACTCTTCGAGTACTCCGCCCCGGATCAGTCCCGGTCTCAGCCGCGCAACTGCGACCTCGGCGGGACTCATCTTGGCATCGTCGTTCCAGACATCGACGAGGCGATTCGCCTTGCTGCGACCTATCCCGGCGTTCGTGTGCTCGGGGAACCCCAAACACTCCGTGGGGACCACCCACTGGGTGGCCGCCGATGGGTATACCTGCTGACTCCCTGGGGACAGCAGTTCGAGTTCGTGAGTGACGAGTTGAGGGCGTGAAAGGACGTCGCACCTGACTAGGTACGAAGGGCCCCTGATCATGTACTAGGTGATCGGCCGCTCCGGTGAGTGCCGTGCGGAGACGCGCCGCGGGGTCGTGCCTGCAGAGCCCCCAGCGGTACCTGGTCGCAGGAGGATCCTCAGGGTTAACGCGGCGGCAGGTCACGACCAGTACCGAGGACGGGCTTGAGACGTTGCAAAGGTGTGACGCGGCGCAGCAAGGCGTCCCTATCAAGGCCCTAGCGACCAGCGCGGTCGCGCGCGGCGGCCGCGCTGCGCCAGTCACGCCATCACCAATGAGAGAACCGAGGCTCAGATGTCGATCGAATCACCCAGGGCCGGCCAGCAGCCGCCCCCTCAGCCTGAACCGCGCCTGAAGGTGGCCGAAGCGGCCGACCATGCCGTCGGGGTCAAGGCTGTGGCCATCGCGATGCGGCAGGCCGTGTCCCAGATGGGCGTCACGCGGACGGTCCGAACGCTCACGCGAATCAACCAGCCTGGTGGGTTCGATTGCATGTCATGTGCTTGGCCCGATCCAGATCCGGGTCAACGCCACTCGGCAGAGTTCTGTGAGAACGGCGCCAAGGCCGTCGCCGAGGAAGGGACGAAGGCCCGCGTGGAACGCGAGTTCTTCCAGATTCACAGCGTCGACGACCTAGCGACCAGGTCCGAGTACTGGCTCGGGAAGCAGGGACGGCTCACCGAGCCGATGGTGAAGCGGCCCGGGTCGCGGTATTACGAGCCCGTGGGATGGGCCGAGGCGTTGGAGCTCGTTGCCGATCACCTCAACGCGCTCGTCACGCCAGACGCGGCCGCGTTTTACACATCGGGCCGAGCATCGAACGAAGCGGCCTTCGTCTACCAGCTCTTTGCGCGGACATTCGGGACGAACAACCTGCCTGACTGCTCCAACATGTGCCATGAGTCCAGCGGCGTTGCACTCTTTGACTCGATCGGCATCGGCAAGGGCAGCGTCTCACTTCTCGACATTTACGCAGCCGAGTTGATCGTCATCGCGGGCCAGAACCCCGGAACAAACCATCCACGCATGCTGTCAGCGCTTGAAACAGCGAAGCGCCGAGGCGCCAGGATCATCTCGGTGAATCCACTGCGCGAGGCAGGCACCACGAACTTCCGAAATCCGCAGAATGCGCGTGGCGTGGTAGGGGCCGGGACCGACTTGGCCGACCTCCACCTGCGGGTTCGCGCGAATGGCGATCACGCTCTGTTTCTCGGCATCGCGCGTCTACTCGTCGAATGGAACGCTGTCGCACCCGCGTTCGTCGCTCAATACACAGTAGGCTTCGAAGCATGGGCCCAGCATGTCCGCGAGGTCGATTGGCGGACGATCACCGATGCCAGTGGGATTCCAAAGGACCAGATCGAGGCTGCAGCGAGAATGCTTGCGGCCTCGAGTGCAACCATTTGGTGCTGGGCGATGGGATTGACGCAACACTACAACTCCGTTGCCACCATCCGCGAGGTCGTGAACCTCGCCCTGGCACGGGGCGACCTGGGCAAGCCAGGCGCCGGGCTGTGCCCGGTACGTGGTCACTCGAACGTGCAGGGTGACCGCACGATGGGCATTTGGGAGCGTCCCCCCCGCCTGGTTCCTTGATGCCATCGCGACCGAATTCGACTTCGAGCCGCCCCGACACCATGGCTTCGATGCCGTCGAGACGATCGAGGCGATGGCGAAAGGGCGGGTCAAGGTGTTCGTCGGGTTGGGCGGCAATTTCGCGCACGCCGCACCAGATACTGGATTCACGACGGAAGCGCTGCAGGCGACGGACCTGACCGTTCAGATTTCGACGAAGCTCAATCGCTCCCATGCTGTCTGCGGAGCGACCGCCCTGATTCTTCCGACACTCGGGCGTACAGAGCTCGATATCCAACGCACAGGACCGCAGCGGGTCACCGTCGAGGACTCTATGTCTTCGGTCCATCTCTCTCGCGGTCGCCTCCAGCCGGCCTCCAAGATGTTGCGTTCGGAGGTCTCGATCATCTGTGGGATTGCGGCAGCAACCTTCCGGGAGAGCGCCCTTGGGATCGACTGGGGCGCCTTCGCCGATGACTACGGGGTGATTCGCAATCACATCGAGGCAGTCATTCCCGGCTTCGAGCAGTTCGAGGAACGCGTTAGCAAGCCCGGCGGATTTGTGCTCCCGCATCCACCACGAGACGACCGCAAGTTCCAGACGCCATCAGGGAAGGCCGAGTTTGCCGTGTCCGAACTCTCCACGTTGACGGTGGAGCGGGGTCAGCTGGTGCTCCAGACGTTGCGCAGCCACGACCAGTTCAACACCACTATCTATGGACTCAACGATCGGTATCGGGGTGTGCGCAGCGGCCGTCGCGTCATCTTTGTGAACCGGGAGGACATTGACGACCTCGGGCTCGCCCCCGGTGACTTCGTCGATGTGGAGGCCGTCTGGAGCGACGGCAGACGCCGAGTTGCACCCGCATTCCGTGTCGTCGCGTACGACACACCTCGCGGCAGTGCCGCTGCCTATTACCCCGAAACGAATCCACTCGTCCCGATCGGCTCAACTGCTGCAATCAGCAACACCCCGACCTCGAAGTCAGTGATCGTGACGCTGAGTCGCTTCAAGCCCTCCTGAGTGACGGCCTCGGACGACTGAGCCCAAAGTCGGTGGGCGGCGACAGAAGTCGACCAACTCCGAGGCTGACCGGTCAGGTCGGCGCACCGACCTCCGGGAGACGCGCGAACTGGACGACGGCGGAATGACCGACCTGCAATCGACGAGCGACCGACACCTCGGTGCGGAAGCAGACGCACCCCGTACTCGAACTGAGTCCGATCTCTGTTCAGGTTGTGGGACCAACAAAGGCGAAAGAGCTCGGGCCGGTTCGTCAGGGCGTACAGCGCCTACATCAAGCAACCTCATGAAGCGCTTGGCCATCTCTGTGATCGCCGGAGGGGTCGACATCATGCCTGGTCCCGCCGTCGCTGCCGATCTCGGCGAGCACCGCGACAGCGACGCCAGCCGGTGGGCAGACCTCATTGTTGGCCGAGACCTGTCATCATTGCTCGGGGTACGGCATGGCCGTTGCCCAGGACCAGCGCGTCGTCGCCGAGTTGACCCGGCCCCTCCGCGTCCAGTTGAGGTTCGCGATACACCCCGCTCGCAAGCAGGATCCTCGAGCGCATGAACGCACTGCTCGCGGGAGCTGCGATTCCACACACATGTCAAGGGACAGTAGGAACTGCCCAGGGGCGGACATGAAACCTGCCCGCTGACGGCCACGAGAACTGCCCGGTGGTGGCCACGGGATCTGCCCAAGGGGGCGGTGGCCACCACCGACCGGGGTGCTCAGCTCAACGGGCTCACCCCCTGGCCGGCGAGTGCCTGGGTCAGGCGCACGCTGTCGCCGCTGGTCTGGCAGACGTGGGCGTGGTGGAGCAGCCGGTCGACTGTGGCGGTGGCCAGCGTCTTGGGCATGAGCTCGTCGAACCCGGACGGGTGCAGGTTCGAGCTGATCGCGACCGAGCGCTTCTCATAGGCGGCGTCGACGAGGCGGTAGAGGCCTTCGGCGGCGTCGGCGGCGACGGCCAGGAGCCCGATGTCATCGACGATGACCAGGTCGGCCCGCAGGATTCGGGCGATGGCCTTGGTGACGGTGTCGTCCGCACGGTGCCGGCGCAGCAGGACGCCGAGGTCTTCCAGGGTGAACCAGGCGACCTTGAGTCCCTGCTCGACGGCTTGTTGTCCGAGCGCTTCGAGCAGGAACGTCTTCCCGGTCCCGGATGGCCCGCAGACCACGAGGTTCTCTCGCCGGTGGACCCACTCCAAGGTCCGCAGCGCCTGCTGGGTCGGGGCCGGGATCGAGGAGATCTCGGGCTGCCACGCATCGAACGTCTTGCCGGTCGGGAACCCTGCGGCCGCCCGCCTCGTGGCCAAGGCGGAGCGTTCCCGGCCGGCGACCTCCTCAGCGAACAGGGCCTTGAGGACCTCGGCGGGCTCCCAGCGTTGGGCCTTCGCGGTCGCGACCACCTCGGGCGCGTGGCGACGGATGTGCGGCAGCCGCAGCTTGCGCAGCAGCTCCTCCAACTCGACCGGCAACGGCGGCGCGGTGCTGATGGGGCTCCTCGTCGTCATCGGGTCACCTCGCCGTCGCCGTCCGCGGTGGACCGCTGGCCGAGCCGTGCCCACGCGGCGGTGCCCTGGGTCAGCGAGGAGTCCTCGCTGGCACGATGCTCACCTGTGCCGGGCTGCCGGGCGTGGTGGTCCAGGATCGAAGAGAGGTCGGCCTCGGCGAACCGGCCATGGACCGCGGCGTGGCCCAGTGCCCAGTCGACCTCGACGGGGTCGAACAACTTGGCCAACGCGAGCGCCTCGGTCATCTTGACCCGCATCCGCGGCGTGCCCGCGGCAGCCGCCTCGACCAACCACAGCCGGGCCCCCTCACCCAGGTCGAGGAACTCCGACTCCGCGGCGTTCTTCGCTCGGGGCTGGCGGTCCAGCGGGCCGGACGGCTGGGGCGGGAAGTGCCCGTCATCGATCTTCGGCGTTCCCGGCGTGGCGCGACGGTGGCGGGCGACCTCGATCGGACCGTCGTCGCCGACATGAACGATGACGACCCACTCGTCCTCACCGACCCCGTGGGTGCGGACCCACACTGTTGCACCGAGCAGGGTGTGTGGGACCGAGTACTGGCCGGACTCGAACATCACCATCGGGGTGTTCGCCGGCACCATGCGGGTGGTGCCGAACGCGACCGTGTGCGCTCGCGCCGGAACGGGGTGCAGCCGAGCTCGTTCCTCGGCGAGCATCTCGATCGGCGGCCGCTTCGTCGTCCGGTGGGCACGGGTGTTGACCTTCTCGCAGAACGCCTCGCAGGCCGCCTCGAGCTCAGCGAAACTCGCGTACTCCTCCCGCAGGTTGGTGTCCTTGGGGACGAGGTCGGCCTTGCTGATCTTCACCGACGCCTCGGTGCCGCCCTTGGACGCCGGATCCGCGGGCACACAGGTGTGCACCACGACCGAGTAGTGCTCGGCGAAGGTGACCAACTGCTGGTTCCTGACCGGGATCCCGGCGATGTGCTCGACCGTGACGGTCTTCTCGTTGTCGGTCAGCACGTAGGTCGGCACTCCACCGAGTCGGCGGAACGTGACGTCCAGCGCGGCGAACACGGACGGCATCGTCTTGTCACGCAACGGCAGCACGACCCGGAACCGCGACCACGCCAGCCACGCCACGAACAGCACCGTCTTGACGCCGTCGACGACCGGGCCGTCGCCGTAGTCGTACTGCAGCCACATCCCCGGCTCGGTGACCCAGGGCCGGTGCACCCGCACCCGACCAGAGCGATAGGACGCCTTGACTTTAGCGACCGCGCGGCGTGTGGTGCGTTCCGAACCCTTGTAGCCCAACGCCACGAGCTTCTCGTGGGCGACATCGGCACGGACCTTCCCGAACGACCGCTCGACCCACTCCTCGACCTTGGGCAGGTACTCATCGATCAACTGCAGCCGGGCTGCGGTCTGGTCCAGCTCCCCGCCGGCAGCGCGGCGGTCCACGTAGTGCTTCACCGTGTGGTGCGAACAGCCGGCCAACTCACCGGCATCACGAAACGACCCAGTCAGGTCGTAGGCATCCAAGATTTCCATGATCTCCTCGGCAGACTTCACATGTCCCTCCTCAGGGGCGAACGGCGCATCAGCACGCCAACCGCACCTGAGGAGGGGCCTCAACCGTGGGAACCGGTGAGGCAGACGACGTCGTGTCGGGCAGATCCCATGACCGTCAGTGGGCAGTTCTCATGTCCGCCACCGGGCAGCTTCGTGGCCGTCTCCGGGCAGTTTCTCGTGGCCGCCGACACACACATCGTCAGAGAGCAAAGAAGTGAACGTCGAATGGCCTGCAAGTCGGTCGTTCTCGTCATCAGCGCCGACGACACCGGAAGCCGGCCGGAGCCGTGGACCCCAACAGCCCGATCGCCGGCACGTCTGTGCTCCGCCTATTGGAGGCCGACCGGATCGCCGTCTGCGAGCGATCCACGGCACCCAGCTACGGGGTTGGCCTCAACCCACGGTTCGACCGGGACTCACTGCCGTGCTCGGTGACGCAACGGGCCAAAGCAATACTGGACTGACGGCCCCTGCTCCTGCAGGAGCGTCGTGACATCACGCGACCAGCCGATGACGGGCGCCTACAACACCCCCTCAACTTCGGATCGCATCGCAGTGTCCGCCAAGAGTCCTCACCCTGCCCTCGGCCTATCCGCCCCGTGCTCGCCGCCGCTCGCCAAGCGACTGGTGTGGGAGTACATGGTGACTACGCCGAAGTCGGCGACCTCCACTATCACCGTGGCCGAAGCACTTCAGGCGTTCTCCGACGACCACGTCCACATGCTCCTGATCGTGGAGAAGTCACGCCTGGTCGCCACCCTCATACGGGGAGACATACCAACAAGTGCACTGGACCACGCCCCGGCGATTGCCTATGGGACTTTGGAGTCGCGACTGATCGGCCCCAACGAACCAGCCGAGCACGCCTGGCGAGAAATGCGCGACCTAGGCATCCGGCGGCTCGCAGTGGTCGACGAGGCAGGCATCCTCCTCGGTCTTCTCTGCCTTAAGGCAAGCGGCAAAGGATTCTGCAGCGACGACAACGTCGCCGCGCGGGCCGCGGCGCGAGCCAACGGCGCCCGATCCGACACCCTGGGTGATCCAACCGACGCCACCGAAGGAATCAACCCTCCGGAGGCAACCTCGCCCGGATAGAACGGCCTCCTCGTAAGCAAAGGGCGCAGGTTCGACTCCTGCCTTGGGCACCAATGAGTCCGAGTAGGTCAAGAGGTGGAAACGACCGCTGACCTGCACCTTTTCATCAGCTGCTCCTGTTCAACCTGTGCCAAGCCATGTCGCAGGGGCCTGAACTGCGCTCTGCGAATCCTCTCTGGAGGATCTCGGGGATCGCAGATCTATGGACCTCTTGTGAAATCGACGGCACGAACGCTTGGGCGTATGAGGCCTGCCAGGAATCGGGAGGTCCGACGGGTCCACCAACCGACCGGAGCAGGTGCAACCCCCGTGATCGGCGGCACAGACCCATTGGGGTAGCGTCGCGGCCGAGCACGCCGGTCATCCGCTCGGCGCCGACCGATCACGGCGGGCTCGGCATGTCCTGGGCTACCGGCTCGGGCTCAAGGGTGCATCCGTCCTCACTGACTGGTGACGGAGGTCGGCTGGGATCGTCCTCGGCACCTGTCGTATCTCCGAATGTACTCGTCTCGCCACCAAGGGTCGATGTGGCACGGATCGGTGATGCGGAGTTTGACGACTCTCCACGCCGACTTCCCCTGGCCTCACGACCACCATGTCGCCCTGAAACACGTCGCCGTCCCCTCGTCTCCCGCCAACTCGAGCATCGCCGCGATGCCTCTCGCATTCATCGACGGCCCTCAAGCAGAGCCTTCTCTTCCGCTTGGAACCTCAGGATGGGCGTCGTTCTCTTGACTTTGTCGAGCCGCGGCATCGGCCTGGCGGGTGCTGATCCGTTCCATGAGAATCACCTCCATGAACTACTGCGACCGCTTCTCCAGGTACCTGCCTTATACCTCTCGTCTAAGCTCCTCTCAACGTTGGCGATCGTGGCGTCCTCAGCAGCCATACGCGCCCGGAGATTCGTAACGCAGAGCCGCCAGACCACGGCTCCGCCGATCAGCTCGGCCACGTCGACGACCGGTTGGGCCGCATTGATCCAGCCTTGCAATCGTGTGCGGCACTTGCGCTGCTCGGGAGGGTCGTCTGACGTTTGGCCTGGCGACGCTTCGGCCTCCGAGAACTGCGTCGGCTGCCTGCCAAACGGCTGCGAGGCACGTGAGGCAGCACCGGCCGCCCGAGGGTCTCAGATTGCTCGCAGTCCAGGACGATCAGGACCTCCCGTTCGCAACGGTACGCTGCTAACGCATCCATAGAGTCGCGACCGGCG
Source organism: Nocardioides sp. DN36 (assembly GCF_055380375.1). NCBI lineage: Bacteria > Bacillati > Actinomycetota > Actinomycetes > Propionibacteriales > Nocardioidaceae > Nocardioides > Nocardioides sp. DN36. The sequence continues at coordinate 116,713 of NZ_AP043822.1, forward strand.
ACCTCCGGGACATACAGTGACCCAGCCACAGTTCCGGGAGCAGCGCCGGTTATCGACAGAACCCGACTCGACGAGCCACCAGCCATCACGGAAATCTCGCTCTACATGCGTCGCCGTACGATGAGCAAGAGCAGTTGCTGCACCACCTGACCGACATGCTTGACCGAGTCAACGCCCTCCACGACAACGGCAGTCAGTAGCCGCAAAGGCGCGCACCGTCCGCGCGAGCGGTTTGCGGGTGAGGACTGTGACGGCCCGAGGGGCGGGCCGGGCGCATCAGCCAGGCACGATGGCGCGGTGGTACAGACCGTCGGAGGGCCGACTGCCTTGCGGCCATTCGCCACGCATCCGGGGGTGCCGCGGCGTTCATGTGCCTGCCGTCAGAAGCACTTTCGCCGTACTGGCACATGCGCCGTACGGGTTCGCTGATCCGGACGGCAGACGACCCTATGAACTGGATCTCTTACCGGCCAGTTACCCCCTCGAGTTGACTAGCGTGCCGTCACTGCCGACGGCATCGCGGACCCCGAGACCCGCAGGTCGTCGGCAGATCAATGCGTTGGCCACTCCCTCCCACGAACAGCCAGCGCACGCCCGGTCACGTCTGCTCTCTGTCACTTGGCGTGACCGGGCGCCCCTGCTGTGCCGCATGCTTCCTCGAGGCAGGACGAGGGAGGACGGCCCGCCCGGGATGCCTCCACGGGCGGGCCGGCTCGGGCCTGCCCGCCGACTCGAGGCGACGACCAGCTACTGCCAGGGTCGAGGTGCACCGCGGAGACACTCCTGGACGGCGAACGCCGACGACGCCCCGGCACGGGCGAGCACGAGAACGAGCCAGACAGACCAGCGAAGATGACGTCGGGCTAGGCCAGGTTCAAGTTGCTTCATCAAGCATGGTTGTGGGCGCGGCGCGTGTCCGCCAGACCTGTCTGCGACGAGGCGCCCCGAGGTACTCGCTCACGCAGTCGAGTGGCGCTGAGCGCTTCGTCGCATTGGGGCGCGGTACGTCGTTCGCGCTGCCATGCTGATCGGCCATCCTGATCGGCCCGTCGGGCACGCGATGGCGGCGAGTTCAGCCCCGACGCACGTGTCGCCGCAGTCGTCGCTCGACGGAAGACGCGGTCATCGCGAACACGTCCGGATCGGCGCCGGCCGTGAGCAGGAGCTCGGCGACCTCCTGGCCGATCGAGTGGAAGAGCGGGATCGTCATCCATCGCCCCCGGGCTCGTCCGGCGGCGACGCCAAGCAGAAGCGGGTTCGGGCTGATCCGCCGCAGTTCGGCGACGGCCTGTTCCGTCGGCGTTCCGTTGTGGACCGCTCGACGTGCGACCTCCTCCAGTGTCGCGACCTGACGCTTCTCCTGGGCGAGCAGCTTCACCTCACTCACTCCAGCGATCTCGCTCGTCCGCGCCTGCCATGGTTCACGTTTCGACCACGTTCGCGGTCACGGCCGCGACGCGCAGCCGTTCGATGTCTTGCACCGCACCCGCGCGGGTGATGTATCCGCCGTTGCGTGCAAGCACTTCACCGTCCCAGTCGCGCAGGATCCAGTGGTACTCGCCGCCGTCTCGAAAGACCTCGAACAGCCCGACGATCTTCAGCATGGGCTGCCGGCCATCTGATCCAGGCCACGCGGCCGCGCATGAACCCTGTCCGGCATCTCCGCCATGATCGCGAGGGCGGGCCTCTGGTCCGGGTCGACCCACCCCTGATGCGCACCGAGCCGGAACAGTGTCGCTTCGACCCCACCCAACAGCCCGCCGAGCAGGGCCAGGTCGAGGTCGGGCGGCAGGGTCATCACGTGGATCTTCTTCACAGTCATCACTTCTGGTCGGTTCGAGCACCCCATGGCATCTGCCGGGAAACCTGACGCACCGATTCGTACCGAGCCGGTGGCCGGGCCCCGCGCGCTGGCCGCCAGAGGAAGGAGGAACAGGAGGCCAGCTGCTGTGCTGTCGATGACCTCAGGGGGTCGAGGTCCGCGAGATCACGACAGTTCGTCGGGACGCTAGGTGTTCTGACCACGGACGTTAGGTACGGCGGGTCGGCTGGACCATGACGAAGACCTCCGGGTGAGGTGTGGAGCTACCACAGCAAACACATCTCATGAACCCCGGAGGTCTTCGTGTCCCACGCTAACGCCACCCTCGCTCCTGCCGGCCGCCTGCGTCTGGCCAAGCTCATCGTCGAGCAGCGCTGGACCTATGCCCGCGCGGCCGAGCGTTTCTCGGTCAGCATCACCACCGCACGCCGGTGGGCCGAGCGGTACCGCGAGTCCGGCCCTGAGATGGGCAAGGACGGCATGGTCGACCGGTCCTCACGCCCACGCCGCTGCCCGAACCAACTGCCCCAGCGCACCGAGCGCCGCATCGTGAAGCTGAGGGTGACCCGCCGCTGGGGACCAGCCCGGATCGCCTACCACCTGGGCTTGAACCCCTCCACCGTCCACCAGGTGCTGCGACGCTACGGCTGCCCCCGGTTGAAGTGGACCGACCCAGCGACCGGCACCCGGATCAAGACCTCCTCGCGGGCCAAGAACCGCTACGAGCACGCCGCGCCCGGCGACCTGGTCCACGTCGACATCAAGAAGCTCGGCCGAATCCCCGACGGCGGCGGCTGGCGAGCCTTCGGGCGCGGGTCTGCCCACGACCTGCACGCGAAGTCCGGCCGTGGGCAGGCCGCTCGGGCCGGCGCCGCCAGCTCACGCGGCTACGTCTACCTCCACCACGCCGTCGACGACCACTCCCGGCTGGCCTACTCCGAGATCCTCGCCGACGAGCGCAAGGAGACCGCCGCGGCGTTCTGGAAGCGCGCCAAGGCGTTCTTCGCCGCCCACGGCATCACCGTCAAGGCCGTGCTCACCGACAACGGGTCCTGCTACCGCTCCCGGCTATGGGCCAACACCCTCGGCAAGCAGGTCAAGCACCGCCGCACCCGCCCCTACCGGCCGCAGACCAACGGGAAGGTCGAGCGGTTCAACCGCACCCTGCTCGAGGAGTGGGCCTACGCCTGCCTCTACCTCTCAGAGGACGACCGCGCAGCCACCTACCCGGCCTGGCTACACCACTACAATCACCACCGCGGCCACACCAGCCTCAACGGCAAGTCACCCATCGACCGCGTACCCAACCTCCCCGGGCAGAACAGCTAGGGCGCCAACCGGGGTCTCGCCTCGCCTACCGATGGGTAAGAGATCCACTTCATAGCGGCGACGCCCGTCCGCAGCAGAACAATCCTCCTGCGGCATCGCCTCCGGGCCGCACACTCTGAACCTAGGCCGACAGCAGCGCGGCTCGATTCACGAGCCCGATGGGCTTCACGCGGGAAGATCTGCGCTGCCCAGAGAGCCGTCGCACGGCACTGGTCAATACACCTGGGGGCATTCCGAACCCGACGTCGGAACGCGAGCACGCGACTGTTGTGTCGCATGGGTCGGCGGGCGCATCGCAAGGTCCATGACACGGACGAGGACCGTGGCCCCCGATTGGGCACCTGACTCGTGACAGCGGCGCTCACCCGAAGCCGCCCCTCGTCAGGAGACAACGTGTCATTCCCTACGCAGATGAGACTGGTGGGCTTCATCGCGATCGCGCCCAACCTGCACGTCACCTGAAGGCGGCGCCGAGTGCTGCCGGTTGCGCGTTGGCGTCGAGCAGTGTCGGCGGCCACGAGAAACTGCCCGGAGACGGCCACGAAGCTGCCCGGTGGCGGACATGAGAACTGCCCACTGACGGTCATGGGATCTGCCCGACACGACGTCGTCTGCCTCACCGGTTCCCACGGTTGAGGCCCCTCCTCAGGTGCGGTTGGCGTGCTGATGCGCCGTTCGCCCCTGAGGAGGGACATGTGAAGTCTGCCGAGGAGATCATGGAAATCTTGGATGCCTACGACCTGACTGGGTCGTTTCGTGATGCCGGTGAGTTGGCCGGCTGTTCGCACCACACGGTGAAGCACTACGTGGACCGCCGCGCTGCCGGCGGGGAGCTGGACCAGACCGCAGCCCGGCTGCAGTTGATCGATGAGTACCTGCCCAAGGTCGAGGAGTGGGTCGAGCGGTCGTTCGGGAAGGTCCGTGCCGATGTCGCCCACGAGAAGCTCGTGGCGTTGGGCTACAAGGGTTCGGAACGCACCACACGCCGCGCGGTCGCTAAAGTCAAGGCGTCCTATCGCTCTGGTCGGGTGCGGGTGCACCGGCCCTGGGTCACCGAGCCGGGGATGTGGCTGCAGTACGACTACGGCGACGGCCCGGTCGTCGACGGCGTCAAGACGGTGCTGTTCGTGGCGTGGCTGGCGTGGTCGCGGTTCCGGGTCGTGCTGCCGTTGCGTGACAAGACGATGCCGTCCGTGTTCGCCGCGCTGGACGTCACGTTCCGCCGACTCGGTGGAGTGCCGACCTACGTGCTGACCGACAACGAGAAGACCGTCACGGTCGAGCACATCGCCGGGATCCCGGTCAGGAACCAGCAGTTGGTCACCTTCGCCGAGCACTACTCGGTCGTGGTGCACACCTGTGTGCCCGCGGATCCGGCGTCCAAGGGCGGCACCGAGGCGTCGGTGAAGATCAGCAAGGCCGACCTCGTCCCCAAGGACACCAACCTGCGGGAGGAGTACGCGAGTTTCGCTGAGCTCGAGGCGGCCTGCGAGGCGTTCTGCGAGAAGGTCAACACCCGTGCCCACCGGACGACGAAGCGGCCGCCGATCGAGATGCTCGCCGAGGAACGAGCTCGGCTGCACCCCGTTCCGGCGCGAGCGCACACGGTCGCGTTCGGCACCACCCGCATGGTGCCGGCGAACACCCCGATGGTGATGTTCGAGTCCGGCCAGTACTCGGTCCCACACACCCTGCTCGGTGCAACAGTGTGGGTCCGCACCCACGGGGTCGGTGAGGACGAGTGGGTCGTCATCGTTCATGTCGGCGACGACGGTCCGATCGAGGTCGCCCGCCACCGTCGCGCCACGCCGGGAACGCCGAAGATCGATGACGGGCACTTCCCGCCCCAGCCGTCCGGCCCGCTGGACCGCCAGCCCCGAGCGAAGAACGCCGCGGAGTCGGAGTTCCTCGACCTGGGTGAGGGGGCCCGGCTGTGGTTGGTCGAGGCGGCTGCCGCGGGCACGCCGCGGATGCGGGTCAAGATGACCGAGGCGCTCGCGTTGGCCAAGTTGTTCGACCCCGTCGAGGTCGACTGGGCACTGGGCCACGCCGCGGTCCATGGCCGGTTCGCCGAGGCCGACCTCTCTTCGATCCTGGACCACCACGCCCGGCAGCCCGGCACAGGTGAGCATCGTGCCAGCGAGGACTCCTCGCTGACCCAGGGCACCGCCGCGTGGGCACGGCTCGGCCAGCGGTCCACCGCGGACGGCGACGGCGAGGTGACCCGATGACGACGAGGAGCCCCATCAGCACCGCGCCGCCGTTGCCGGTCGAGTTGGAGGAGCTGCTGCGCAAGCTGCGGCTGCCGCACATCCGTCGCCACGCGCCCGAGGTGGTCGCGACCGCGAAGGCCCAACGCTGGGAGCCCGCCGAGGTCCTCAAGGCCCTGTTCGCTGAGGAGGTCGCCGGCCGGGAACGCTCCGCCTTGGCCACGAGGCGGGCGGCCGCAGGGTTCCCGACCGGCAAGACGTTCGATGCGTGGCAGCCCGAGATCTCCTCGATCCCGGCCCCGACCCAGCAGGCGCTGCGGACCTTGGAGTGGGTCCACCGGCGAGAGAACCTCGTGGTCTGCGGGCCATCCGGGACCGGGAAGACGTTCCTGCTCGAAGCGCTCGGACAACAAGCCGTCGAGCAGGGACTCAAGGTCGCCTGGTTCACCCTGGAAGACCTCGGCGTCCTGCTGCGCCGGCACCGTGCGGACGACACCGTCACCAAGGCCATCGCCCGAATCCTGCGGGCCGACCTGGTCATCGTCGATGACATCGGGCTCCTGGCCGTCGCCGCCGACGCCGCCGAAGGCCTCTACCGCCTCGTCGACGCCGCCTATGAGAAGCGCTCGGTCGCGATCAGCTCGAACCTGCACCCGTCCGGGTTCGACGAGCTCATGCCCAAGACGCTGGCCACCGCCACAGTCGACCGGCTGCTCCACCACGCCCACGTCTGCCAGACCAGCGGCGACAGCGTGCGCCTGACCCAGGCACTCGCCGGCCAGGGGGTGAGCCCGTTGAGCTGAGCACCCCGGTCGGTGGTGGCCACCGCCCCCTTGGGCAGATCCCGTGGCCACCACCGGGCAGTTCTCGTGGCCGTCAGCGGGCAGGTTTCATGTCCGCCCCTGGGCAGTTCCTACTGTCCCTTGACAGCCCGCCGGCGCCGCTTCGACTCACTGGCAATCATCGCAACTGAGTTCGGAGCCGAGCCCTAGCGCGGGCGCAGTCATCGGCGAATGGACGCGACACGCTGCTCGTCGCTGTAGAGGCCAGCCATTGCAAGGGCGAGGCTGCTGCAGCGAGCCCGGCTCAGGGACTAGTCGTGTTCGTCGTCGGCGCCCCGTCGACGGAACGTACGGTCCTCGAGCCTGCTGGAGGCCTTGTCCTTCGCCAGCCGTGCCCGGTCGAGAGTCTGTTCTCCGCGGCGCCTCGCGGCATGCACTCCCGCGGCGCCGGTCTCCAGCGCACGATCTCTGACCTCCGCGGCTGCGCCGCCCCATCTCCTCGCCGAAACCGCTTCGCGCCCCGACTCAATCCCGAGCGGCGCATGCAAGCCGGCGACGGCGCTCGCGACCTTCTCGGTCGACGCGACGACCGCTGGCGACTTGGTCGGATGCAGCAGCACCTTGGTGTTGGCGGCCCCTGCAGCGGCATCTAGCCGCGCCATCAACCGCTCCGTGCAGCGAGAGATCGTGTCCAACCGCTTCTGCCGTGCAGCCTTCAAGCCCAGGCGATGTCCGTCCAGATCATCCGGTGCTACGTCTAGCACCCGATCGAGTTCGAGCACGGCAATCGCGTCCTGTAGCTGGAAGCATCTGGCCAGCACCGCCAACCAACCCTGTGCCTTGGACTCAGCCTGCTTGGCTTCCTTCGCGAGGTCGCTGATCTTCGTCGTGCGCTCCAACTTCTCGGCCAACGCGTCTAGCTGGCGCAGGGCGTACGCCTGGGTACGCCCGATCGTGGCCGACGAGTCTTGAACCTTCGACCAGGTGACCTCGTTGACCCGGCCTCCGTGCTCGCGAAGGGTCATCGCCTCGTCGATATCGAAGCCCACGCCGATCATGTCCGCCCACACGGCGTCCTCCTGAGCGCGGAGCACGTCATCGAGCTTGGCGTCGATCGTCGCGAGGTAGTCGGTGATCTCCTCCATGGTCTGCTGCATCGCAAGCTGCGCCATGATGCCCGCGGTGCCGGCCAGCACCGACGGGTTGGTGAGCAGCGATCCCGGCGTCTTCACCACCTCCAGGAATCCCTTGCTCCTGCCGTTCTGGGTCAAGACGGCACGGCTCACACCGGGGCTCGACCCCTTCATCAGCCGGTACTTCTTCATCGCCTGCGCGGACTTCTCAGTCAGCTTCACCCAGCGACCCGAGTTGGCGGCGATCTCTGACCCCGCCTGTGCAGCCGCGGCACCGGTTCCGAGCACGGAGCGGAGGCGGGGCAACTCGAGATCCTTCGAGGCCAGCCCCTCAGACACGAGGAACCGCTCGACCGCTACCGGGTCCCCGATGACGGCGAGACCATCACCGTCACTGATCAACTCGATCTCGTTGTTCACCATCGCCTCCTGACCCTGGGGCACGGAACGCCCCGAGCCTCGCGAAGGATGGGCTTACCCCCCCGACAGATGCTATTCACAGCCCTGCGGAGGTGTCCGGATAACGCCGGCGCCTCGGCGCTGGCGGTGATCGACACGGCGCGTCGCTAGGCGTTGCGCTCGGCGAGCCACGGGTCGTCGAGCGGGTCGACGTCCTCCTGGCCCACCATCTCAAGCTCTCCGCCGGGTCCCATCCGGTACTGCCTGGGTCCGCCACCTCGCAGTCGATCCTTCAGCGCGAACAGCGCCAGCGCTGCGTCGAGGTGACGGGCAGCAGCAGGGCTGCCCTTGCCCGCCTCGGCGCCCGCGGTGATGAACTCACGCAGCACCTGGTTCCACGCGCTGATCACCCGATCCTCGCCGCCGGTCTCCCGGAAGAGCCTGACCACCCGATCCAGAGCACCCCGCTCGAAGCTCACCTGCTCACCCGCCGGCGCATCGCGGTCGACGTGCGCCCCACTCGCCGCGCTCCGCAGTGCCTCCTCGACAGCCGCCCGACTCGTCACGTGCACCTCCCGATCGTCCGGCGACCCACACTAACCTCGGCTCTGGTGACGCGCTCCGGCTCGCAGACTCCACGAGTCTGAAGCGGGTCCGGCCCGTCTCCGGACGGCCCCAACAATCCCGTGGGCCTGCGGAGTCGGCCTCACGTACCCTGCCCGCGTGGCCTTCTGGCAGCACAGCCCCGCCGACGTTGACGACCGTCTGGTCGAGCTCGCGCACCTGTTCGTTGACTGCCGGGCAGCGTTCTTCGAAACAGCCGACCGCTTTCACTGGAGCCCCGAGCTCGGCTCCGTCGCTGCGCGCGCAGCCGCCGAACTCCCCTCCCCCGACCCAGCGATCGCCGATCCGCGCGGCGAGACCGGTCACCGGCTGATCGCCGAAGTCGCCCAGACCTACCTACTGACCGCGAGCGGCCACCTCGGCGGCCTCGCGAGCCTCTACGCGAGCGGCGAGGTCTTCTTCCCGCCGGCAGCACTCATCCGGGCGACGATCGAGAACTGCGCCCACGCGATGTGGGTGCTCGGCGACGACCCCACGGAGCCGTCCGAGAACCGGCTCGCCCGCGCCTACCTCGAGGAGCTCCTCAGCGCCGAGCAGGCCAAGATGAACGCTGGCCGGCTGGGCGCGAAGAGCGGTCCCATCCACATGCAGGCCAACGACGACTACAAGACCCTGAAGCGCCAGATCCTCGCCCGCTTCCCCAGCGCCGACACGGCAACGCTCGGAAAGTGGACGCTGCAGGACCAGACTCTGCTCGGGCCAGAGGCCACCGTCGCCTGGATGTACGCACTCGCACAGAAGGCGGGAGGATCGAGCGTCGGCGACCGCGCTGCGCTTGGGATCTACGGATTCCTGTCGAACATGACGCATCCGACCCTCTACCCCGCCCGGCAGCTGCGCGCATGGACCGACGACCCCGCCGCCGGACATCCTGTCGCCTACCTGAAACTCGACCTCGACTTCCTGGAACGCCAAGCCTCAGCGGCAGTGATGGCGTTCTACAACGCTCTGTCCTACGTGACCTCCTACTTCGGCTGGCCACGATCGGTGCACGACGACCTGACTGAGAAGATCGACCGAGCGATGCCGACGTTCTTCTCGTGACGCTGTTCCCCGCTTAGTGAGGCCCGCTGCGTGCCACGATGCACCCGTGGGTTTGTTCAAGCGCAGCGAGACCGTACGGGCCAAGAAGATCGGTGCTCACGCCCGGTACGTCGACGAGGACGTCCAACGGGTCGACCTCAAGATCACCAGCACCGACGGCGAGGCCACCACCGTCGATCTCAGCCTCGACCAGACCCGGCAACTCGTCATCGATCTGACCAATGCCTACGGCGCATGCCGGCCATCGCTGCTGGACCAGAAGCAGATCGACCGGATCACGTCCTTCTTCGGGATGCGCTGATGAGCCGCCACGAGTACGACGAGGAGGCCAGCGAGGCGTGGCACACGGACGTCGTGCACGAAGTGTCGGACGACGGTCCCGTGCCCGTGTCGAGGTGGGTCGATGCCATGCGGCGCCTCAACGCGATCAACGACCCTCTGGCCCGCAAGCTCATCGCCCTGCACCGCGACTGCGGGTCCGGCTCCGGAGTGTGTGACGTCGGCGCCGACGACCACGACCCGGTGACGTACCGTCGGAACTGGGGATGCGAGACGACCGAGGTGATCGCCGACCACTTCGGCGTCGACTACCCCAGCGGTTCGTGACCGCAGCGATGGACGTCAGCACCGATCCACGCACCCGTGAAGCGTGGGACTCCGCCACGCGGGCTGCGTCTCTCGCACTGCCTACCTCGCGGGTGTGGCGCCGCCTGCTGGCCGAGCTCGACGCGAACGAGCTCGTGCTCTACCTCGACGTCTTTACCGACGGCTCCCGGGACGTGTTCGTCGCCGTCACCTCCGGACGCCTGCTGTCGTGGACCGTGCTGAGCGATCGGTTTCGCAGGATGGTCCGCCACAGCGTCCAGGTCACCGAGCACACCCGGACAGTGAAAGGCGTACTACGTCTGTCCGACGGCAGCTCCTCAACGCCTCTGCGCCTGGTCGGCCGGCCCGAGCAACGCACGGCCCTGCTCAAAGCACTGCGGCTGCCCGCAGACGCCCGACCGGTCCGCGCCGTCGTCCTCGACCTGAGCACCTCACCCAAGACCAAGGCCGCGTACGAAGCCAGTCCCCTGCCGCCACCAGCGACGGGACCAGTCGCAGACGCCGTCCTCGGCTCACTCGGGTCCGCCAAAGCGCAGTGCCTGGTCCAAGCCACTCAGCTCAGCCTTCATCCATCGCTGCCCGGCGGCGAGGTCGTCGTCGTCGGCACCGGAACGAAGATCACTTTCATCGCAGTCGGGGCCGATGCGAAGTCCCGACCGACCATGGCCGTCGGTCGGGGGTCGCTGGGCTGGGACCTGCGCGGCACCGAGCTCACCTTGTTCCACGACCAGCCAGCCCGCTCCACTGTCGCCCGGCTCCGCGGCGAACCTCGCGCCCTCCAGGCCGTCGTCGACCTCGTCCACCGGTGGGCAGAGCTCGATGCCGTCGTCGAAGGCCAACGAGCCAGCCAACAGCGGGCGCGCCGCGTCACCGCCGCCGACGGATCCCCCGCCGTCCCGGTGGTTCGACGAACCGGGTTCCTGGGGCGCAAGCGGGCCGCGCCGATCGGCAGCTGGCAACAGGCCGAGGCCGCAGCCTGCGCGTGGCTGCGGCATATGGGCTTCAACGACGCCCAGGTGACCCCCACCGGCAAGGACGCCGGCGTCGACGTCATCGCCCGCAAGGTCCTCGCCCAGGTCAAATGGGAGGCCACGCCGGTCGGGCGGCCCAAACTGCAGCAGCTCCACGGCGCGGCGGCCCACGCACGCAAGAAGGGAGCGTTCTTCTCCCGGTCCGGCTACACCGCCGATGCCAGGGCCTGGGCAGAGACGGCGGGGATAGCCGCGTTCGTCCTGCTCGACGACGGCTCGCTGGCGCCGACTACCTCAGCCGCGAAGAAGATGATGCGCTGATGGCACCGCGAGTCGTCGCCGTCGACGTCGGGTCCGTACGGAGCAACTTCGCCTGGGCAGCCCTCGATCTACCCGGCCGACGCCCGGTCGGCGAGGGCGGCACCCACCCCGAGGGCGCGGCCCTCGCGGTTCTCGAGGCGATCAACGCGGGAGCGCCGGTCGCTCTCGGATTCGAGGCTCCGCTGATGGTCCCGGTCAGCCCGGTCGGATCCGTCGACGGCTGGAGGACGCTGGGACAGGCCCGCCAGGGTGAGACCGTCGAGGGTCGCTCCAGACCGTGGTCCGCCGGCGCGGGCAGCGGCGCACTGGCCACCGGACTGGTGCAGATGGCGTGGGTGCTTGAACGGGTCGCCTCGGCGCAGCCGACACTACGATGCACGACCCGGCCGGAGCCGTGGCTGGCCGGCGACGCAGAGCTTTTCGTGTGGGAGGCGTTCGTGTCCGGGGCCGGTAAGCCCGTGCCAGCGGGGATCACTCAGCACGCAGCGGACGCGGCCGCCGCGGCCGACACCTTTGCCGACCGCATGGAGGAAGGCACTTTGAGCGCCTCCGACGTTGTGTGCGCACCATCGTCGTCATTCAACCTCGCGGCCGCGGCCGCGGCGTACGCCGGTCTGGCGATCGCCAGCTGTGAGCTGCGCGACCAGGTCCAGGTCTACCGCACCCGGCCCGCTCTGCTGTAGATCACAGCCCGCCCGGCGTGCTGCGCCGTCAAGGGCACGAGGGAGCCGTGGCCGGTGCCGCGGCGATGCCGACCACGATGTCGTGACCTAGCAGGGGGTCGACGGCGACATGAAGACCGAGGTCGGTGATCCTGCCGTCCCGCGGGTGCCAGTCGCGGTCTTCTCGGGTGCGGCCCAGCAGCGGGTCGAGGGCGTCGATCGTGGGCTTCCAGAGAGTCAGCCAGTTGCGCTTTGGACCGACGACGAACGCCAGCTGCAATTGCACGGGGCCGTCAGGGATCGCCGCTGCGTCGACAACCGCGGAGCGGACCTGCTCCTTGTAGGCCGTCGTGGTGGCCGAGGCGGTGGTGCGGACCGTGTAGGTGCTGGGTCCGGTGGTCTCATGTGCCGGTGCGACGAGGACGCGCGAGGTGTCGGCGTGCCGCTTGGTGCACCACACCGTCACCAGGTCCTCGTCCCGTAGCCGGGTGGCCAGCGGGAAGGCGTAGTTGTCCAGGTCAGCCATGTCGACCAAGTCGCGCCCTGTCGGCAGGCCGACCTCAAGCAGCAGCGCCCACGGGCCGTCGGGCGTCCGGTGGGGCGTCACCAGCTGTGCAGTGTCCTCGAGGTACTCGCGGAGCCGCACCTGGTCGGGGTCGGTCGACTTGTTCCAGCTGGCCAGCAGCGGCGCCTTCCGGAGCACTACGCCCTCTCCCTGGGGCCGGCGGTACCACCGCGGTTCGATCACGGTCGCTGCACCGCGCCCGTCTCGTCCACCCACCAGACCTCGATCTGCGCCGCGGCGAGCGATCCGGCCGTCTCGGCATGCAGGTCGCGGTAACGCGGGAAGTCCGGCAGAGCGATGACGCTGCCCCAGCCCGGCTCCTTGCCACGGAGTCGCATCGCGGCCAGCACAGCCTGGGAGTACCAGTGGCCCGCCTGGGTGCTCGGGCTCGTCCGCTTGGCCTCTCCTGCGCGCGCGGGGTCGGCATAGTTGCGGCTGGGGAACCCCTTGACCTCGACGCCGACCGTCCTGCCGTCGCGGGACGCGATCACGTCGATGCCGTGCTCCTTCGTGGCGGTGTTGGCCACCGACAGGATGCGCCACCCGTCCCCAGCCAGCGCGGTCACCAGCGCGGCCTGAACGTTGGCCTCGGTGTGCCACTCGCCCGTCGATGCTTCTGCCTCCACCAGGTCCTGCGGACGTGGTCGAGCGACCTGCGCAGCCGTCGGCGGCGGAGGTGTCGGGATCGGGTTCCGCCGTTCGACCTGACCGGAGATCTCGTAGCCGAGCGCTGCGAGGTGGCGGCGGGCTGTGTTGGACATGAACTCCGAACGTGGGATGCCAGTGGCCACCTCGAACGCCTGGATGACCGGGAACCAGGCGCCGTTGACCCGCACGGCGTGCTTTCGGATCGCATCAGGCGCCACGTCGGCAAGCCGTGCCCCGACGTCCTCACGGGACAGCTCATAGCGTTGGCCGTTGAGCGTGAACCGGATCGACTCGCGGCCCTGACTTTCCATGGCGAGAAGGTACGGCACCCGGCCGACACACGTTGCCGTCTCGCGCTCCTCCGCCGGCGGCGGGTCGGGTGTCGGCCCACGGCTCTACGCTCTCGGCCGTGCTCACGATGACGGCCGCCGTCCAGGAAGTCCCTCCTGACCACCGCGGCGGCTACGAGCTGGACACCGACTATCTTTCGGCAACTGCAGAGACCTACGACGATGCCCTCGGGCAGATTCGCGAGCGACTGCAGCCGGGTTGGCGCATCTTGTGGCTCCGAGTCGACCGCTGAGCGTCGATCCTCAACTGGAGACGTCCAGGCGCAGCCGGCGGTAGCGCGTCAGGTGGCGCCAGCGGCCGTACTCGAACGCCGTGTCCGCCTCGACCTCGACGATCACCGTGGGGACCACACGAGTGATCGCGACCGGCTCGCGGCTGAACCGGCCCAGTTGACGGGTGCTGAGCTCGGCCGGCCATGGGTGGTCATCGGTGCTGACGAGGACCGCGGCGAGCTCGGCCGACTCTCCGGAGCTGAGCGGATGGGTGGCGCCGGCCACGCGCAACGTGCCGGTGTCGTCACGGAGGCCGAGGATCAGCCGAATCGGTTGGTCGACGTGGCCGATCACCGCCCCGACCGTGGCCTCCCGGGTGTTGCGGATGCGGAACTTCACCCATCCCCGCTGCCCAGGCTGGTAGCGCTGGTTCGCTCCCTTGGCGATCAGACCCTCCACGCCCACGTCGGCGGCGGCGTACTCCTCGAGCCAGCGCTGTGCCTCGGCGGGGTCCGCGGTCTGCGGCGTGAGCTGCAGTGGCGGCCGCCACGAGACCGCCAACTGCTCAAGCGCCGCCCGGCGCTCGCGCAACGGTCTGGCCCGCATGTCGACGCCGTCTGCGACCAGCAGGTCGAAGGCCAGAAGCGAGGATGGCGGCAGGTTCGCCGGCGGCCGCCGGTGGCCGCGGTAGGCCAGCCGTGGGGCCAGGGCGCCGAAGTCGAGCCGCCCATCCCGCCACACGACGAGTTCGACGTCAATCACCGTGCCCGGCTCCAGTTGCTCGTGGGCCGCCTGGACGATCTCGGGAAACCCTGCTGTCAGGGCTGCTCCGTTCCGTGACCAGACCTGGCACCCGGCGCTGGTGCGCTCGAGGACAGCCCGGTATCCGTCCCATTTCGGCTCCCACCTCGTACCGCCGGGCATGCTCGCCCCCGCCGGCAGCTTGGCTGCGGGCTTGGCGAGCATCGGCTCCCAGCGGGTCGCCATTCATTCAGCGTACGAACTGAGCGCACTCATCCCCCACCTTGCGTGGGCGACGCCTCCACACCCGCCGTGGGAAGCGCGTGCTCTGCGCCACGCGCTACGCCCGCTGCTGCGGTGGACTCGTCCCGACTCGACGAGGGCGACTACTCTGCGGATATGTCGAACATACGTTCGACCGCGCGGGGAATGGCGGTCGAGACGACCGCCTCGTTCCCCAACCCTGCCCAGGACTACTTCGAGGGCCAGATCTCTCTGGACCGTCACCTGGTGCGCCGGCCGGCCTCGACCTTTGTGCTGCGAGTCAGCTCGGACGCGCTGGCCAGCATGGGCATCCGGGCCGGCGACGAGCTCCTGGTCGACCGTGCCCTCTCCCCCGCGCCCGGACGCGTTCTTGTGGTCCTCCTCGACCACGAGCGCCGTCTCGGCCGCTTCGACGTCATCGACGGAATCGCCGTCCTGGTCACCGACCTCGAGCAGGTCCCGCTCACTGCCGACGTCGAACCCTGGGGGGTCGCCACCGTGCTGCTGCATCACCTCCCACTCGGCCCCGCCGGGGAACGCGAGCGCCGCACCGCCGCGAGGTAGCCGATGACTCGCTGCACCTGGGGCACTGCCAACGCCTCCCCACCACTCGCACTGGTCGACGTCCGCTCGATGTTCGTCTCCGTCGAGCGCGTCCTCGACCCGTCACTGCGCGAGCGCGCCGTCATCGTGCTGTCCAACAACGACGGCTGCGCAGTGGCCAGGTCCGACGAGGCCAAGGCCCTAGGAGTGCAGATGGGCGACCCGTGGTTCCAGCTCCGCGACAAGCCCCATCTGGCCGCCCTGGTCGCCAAGTCGAGCAACTACGAAGAGTACGGCGCGTTCTCCAGCAGGTTCCACGAGACCGTCGCCACCATCTCGGCCACGACCGAGACCTACTCTGTCGACGAAGCTTTCGTCGGCCTCCCCCGTACCGACCCGGCCGTGGCCGCCGAGACGCTCCAGGCCCGAATACGCCAATGGACCGGCCTACCCACCGCAGCCGGCATCGGGCCGACCAAGACCCTCGCCAAGGTTGCCCAGCGGCACGCCAAGGCCATCGGGCGGCCGCTCGTCGACCTCACCGCCTGGCCGCCCTGCGACGTTGGAGATCTCCTCGCCAACACCCCCGTCTCGGAGGTGTGGGGCATTGGGTCGCGCCTCACCGCCGGCCTCGCCGGTCTCGGCATCCACACCGCGGCCGACCTCGCCACCGCTGACGCCGGCGTCCTACGACGCCGCTGGTCGGTCGTCCTCGAGCGCACCGCGCGCGAACTCGCCGGCGTGCCATGCATGCCCGTCGGGTTCACCCCTAAGAACCGCCAGCAGCTGATGTACTCCCGCATGCTCGGCGCCACGGTGAGCACCTCGGCTGAGATGCGGAGCGTGCTGGCGCAGTACGCAGCCGCGGCCGCCCGACGCCTACGCGCCCACGGCCTCGACACCGCCCTCATGCAGGTCTGGATCAGCAGCAGCCGATTCCGCGACGACGTCGCCCACCACACCGCCGCGGTCGCCTTCGACCCTCCGACCAGCGACCCGCTCAGGCTCATCACGAGCGCCCGCGCGGTGCTGCCAAAGATGCGGGAGAACTGGCCCTACAACCGCGCCGGGATCTTGCTCACCGGCCTCTCCCCTGCCGGCGCCGCCCCACAGCTATGGCCCGGCGAAACGCCGTCTCGGCTCCGGCTCGCAGCCGCCGTCGACGAGCTCGCCGCCCGATACGGCCGCAGTGCCCTCGGCTGGGGTCCCAGCGGGCTACGGGACCGCCAGCGATGGGACATGCGCCGCGAGCGGCTCTCCCCCGCCGGCACCACCAACTGGGCCCAACTCCTCACCGTCCGATGATCCGCGCCGCTCAAACGAGCCACATGAACACTTCGCCGGCAACGCTCCAGGCGGTCATCGTCTGGCCACGGCTCGTGTCAGGTTTCCCAGCCGCTAGGCGACTCCAGATGCGCGAACGGTCGCTGTCCATCGGCTGCATCCTCCTCAGCCCGGCGCATGACCTTCTGGATGACGCCCTTGGTGACACCAAGCAGCCGCGCGATCGTCAACAGTGACATCTGCGGGTGGGTTCGCAGGTAGACCACGGTCGCGGTCCGCAGTGCCGCATTGGTCTGAGTGAGTTGCGCCAGGTGATCGTGAAGGACGCTCGTCAGCTGCGCGACGCCCTCCGGGCCTCCGTACCGCGCCGACCAGCCGGGCGCGGCCTCCGCAGCGGCCGTGAGGAACCCGGCGGGGTCGCCAAGCACCTCCGTCACCACCTCGGCTGACGCGGCGGTCACATCGGCAGGCTGCATGCCGCCGACTGTAACGATCTCAGGACTCACCGCACGGCTCGGTCATCCATGGCTCGATCCCTTGCTTGATGGCCGGCCGGCTGCTCGAGGAGCCGAAGCCGATCTCGGTGAAGTGGGGATCGCCGTCCTCCCGTCGCTGGTCGAGCACTCGATGCGGTACTCCGACTCCGGTCTGAGTTGGTCATCGCGTCTGCGCCCACGACCGGACGGCGCCGGTCGAGGACGCCGGCCGGCAGAAATCCGCTCGCGTCGAGGTGTCAGTGGCCGGCGGCAACGCCGGCCGCTCCTGAGTAACGGCTCCGGCGTCGTCCTCGGTCACATCCGCGATGGCACACGTCGGGCACAGGTGCTCGGTCGCGGTCATCTCCCATCCGGCCTCGAGGGCGGCCCGGTCGGCGTGCGTCGGCGTCCACCAGCCCGTTCCCTCCGGTGCTCCCAGGCCACAGCGGTCGCACAGGACGACGTAGTGCGCGGTCTCTCGGTAGCACATCAGCCGTGCCCCCCATCGGCGTGCGTGTCGTTGACCCAGGAGCCGTTCGAGGCCAGTCGGACCATCGCGTGGTACTCGCACATGCGTACGCCGTGCTCGGCGTGGCGATCGCACCCGGGGAAGTCACAGGCAGCGCCGAGGTGCTTCTGCTCCCGCCTCCACGTGGCACGGGCCTCGGCGGTGTTGACCTGGTGCGCCGGCGTTGTGCTGCTGGAGAGCTTCTGGACACTCATCACGCTGCCACCTCCTCGTTGTGCAGGACTGCACGGAGCCGATTGCTGATCCACCAGCCGACCGGAGGTGAGACGGCGTTGCCGTAGCCGTCGACCCTGTCGCGGGCCGACCCCCATACCTGGAACGTGCCCTCGTAGCCGGCGAAGTCCACGTCGAAGCCACAGCCGCGGCCGATCTCGTGGTCGTACATCATTCGGAAGTAGCAGTCCTCGAGCGCGAGGTCGGCCAGCGCGTCGCGCCACTCAGCGGTCAGGATCGCGGTGGTGTCGCGTGAGGTGAGCGTCCCGAATGGATCGGTGACCGGGTGCGGCGCGGTCTCGGTGCCGGTCGACCCGTTCTGCTTGTACCAGCCGGAGAACAGCAGAGCCTGAGTCGGCTCGGCGGTGAGCGCACCCAGCGGGTCAGAGACCGGGTGTGCCCGGTACTTCGCCTCGAGGATCGACCCGTTGTTCTTGATCGTGCCCGCCGCGGTGAGCAGGCCGGGGATCTGGTCAGCCGTGACCGTCGGCATGGCCTCGCTGTGCGAGGTGGGTGTGGTGTGCCGGCGGTATGGCATCACCCCGGCCGAGAGCAAGCCCATCGTCTCGGACCCGCCCTGGGTGGGCAGGGGCTCGTCCACGCCGCGCGGTACCCCTTGGTAGTTGTCGATCGCCATCGCGACTGGCGGCGTGATCAGGCCGGTGCCGTTCGTCGAGGTCTGCGACGGCAGACGCTGGGAGAAGTCGCGGCTGCGGCACTGCGAACCGGGCCACTCAAAGGTGTTGCCGGCGGCGGCCATCAGCGCTCCGGTCGAGAGGACCGCGGTCTCCTGCTGGCTGGTCTGGGTGGCCATCGGCTGCCAGGGCTGCCGCTCGGAACCCCGCTGCGACTTCGCGGGCATCAAGACCGCGGGGAACTCGGCGAACCGCTGGCGGCAACGCTCGGCCCTCGCCATCGTCGCGGCCGCGAGCGGCTTGTCCCGATCGCCGATCCGAGTACCCAGGTTCGACAGGTCGAGCGCGTCGAGCGAGGGTGTGAACGGCGGGATGACCTCGCGATAGCACGAGGGGCACCGGTAGTTGTACTGCTTGCCGTACCGGACCGAGCCGGTGGGCGGGACGCCGGTCTTCCACGACCACACGGCTTCGACGACGTTCTGGCAGTGGTCGCACCAGGACTCCGGACGGTGCTCAAGATCTGGGGTGGGCAACTTCTTGTCCCAGAACACCCAGTAGCCGCGATCCCTGGACTGGCCGACCCCGAAGAACATCGAGTTCAGGTAGAGGACCTTGTGGTTGTAGCCGAGCAGATCGAACTGCTTGAGCCACCAGCGGTAGGTCGACCCGTCGCCAATCTTCCGCTTCCCTGGGACGAGCTGACCCCACGAGGCAAGCTCGGTGGTGCACTCCACGAGGATCAGCCGCGGATGGTGCATGGCGGCGTAGTGCAGGACGCAGTTAGCGGTGGCTCGGTCGCGCTCGGAGCGGGTGACCCGTGCTTCATAGTCCGGGTCCTCGAGGTCGAACAGCGACAGCCCCTGCTCGTAAGCCCTCTTCGTGTTCGCGGGCGAGTGGTTGACGCAGCTGACGCCAGCGGCGAGGAGATCCCCAGCGGGTAGCTCCCGCACGGAGTGATAGGCGGGCGAGTCGGTGTCGACGAGGTCAGCGATCCAGTGCTCGGTCGTGGGGTGATTGGCCTCGTGGACCTTGACCTTGTACTCGTTGTGGTTCGCCGCGGTGATCACGTCGAAGCCTGCGTGGGCGATGCCCTGGGTGAGGCCGCCGAAGCCGGAGAACAGGTCGACGGCGACGAGGGTGTCGTGCCTGAACCGCCGCTGCTGCAGCGCCGGCCGCCACTGCGCCGTAGCCATCGACGTCATGCCGCACCCCCGGTCGCGCTCGCGGCCCGGTTCATCGCCGTCCAGTACGGCGCGGAGTCGGGTTCAGGTGCTCCGTGCCGACACGTGCAGCGCTGCGCACACATCGGCAGGACTCGGTTCGCACAGTCCCCGGGACCATGCCCAGGTTCTGCACACGCCTCGCAGCTGCTCATCTGGCGACCTCCAACACCTAACGGATGCGGCTCTCATGGGGGGTATACCCCGGGTCTACCGTATACCCCGGGTATACCCCGTGTAAACCCTGCACCCCGCACCGCCTGCAATCAGCGACACGACGCCCACATCCCGGCACCGCGGCCGCGCGCCGCCTCCTCGAGCTCGACGTAGGCGGCGTGGCGACTGACCGGCGCAGAGCTGTCGCGCGCGGTGGCCGCGCCGGCGCGGATCTGAGCGGCTCCGACGTCACGACCGAAGGCCTGCACGTACCGAAGCCATCGGCCGTAGGCGTCGACGTCGTCCTGCGTGGGATCGCTCACGAGCGTCACCCGAGTGCCAGCCGGCACCAGCTTCTTGAGGTGCCGGGTGGCCGCGAACCCGTAGCACTCCCCAGGCTTGCCGGGATGCGGGATCTCGGGAGCGCTGATCCCGAGGAACCGCACTCGGACGTTACGACCGTCCTCCGTGGTCACCTGGACGGTGTCGCCGTCGAGGACGTACGCCACCACACCGGCGGTGCGCTGCCCGGGGCCGTCCGAGCGGCCCGGGGTGGCGTCGAGCAGCTCGCCGCCGAAGGCGAAGCCGCCGACGACCGCCCGGACACCGGTGACGACGACCAGGGCGACGATCGCCAGGGACAGCAGCCGGACGGGCTTGCTCGCGATCATCGGCTCACTCCCGATCGCGGAGAAGCAATCCGGGTCCCCGGACTCAGCTCGTCTCGACTCTGCGGCTGCGGGTTGGGCGGGAACAGGCCTGGACGGGGTGCGGCCGCGCCGCAGCTCTCGTCCGGGTCTCCTAGCGCCGTGGCGCGACCCGCCGTCTGTCTCAAGAGCTCGCCGGCCGGAGCCGCCGCGAGGGGCTGGCCGAGCTGCTGATCGTCGAGGAGCTCGAGGAGGTCGCCGGCCTCCTCGACCGATTTGGCGCGGAGGGCCTGGTCGTGCAGCCCGAGGCGCTCGGACTCGAGCGCCGTCTTCTGCTGCTCCCACGCTGGCAGCACGCCACTGGCCTCGAACTCTTCGTGCTCGCGCACGTACGCCTGCTGGCGAGGCGTAAGCGGCTCGCCGGGGATGATCGGACCGCATCCGACCGCGGCCGCACTGGCCGTGAACCGCGGGTAGGCCGACTGGTGGGCTCGCCACCTCGCCCGGAACTCGATCAGCTCATCGCGGACGTCGGCGGGCACCTCCCGGGCAATCTCCTCGATCTGCGACCAGGGGATCACCTCGCGTGGGTTGCGCCAAGACTCGTCGACGCCGAACCCCAGCCCGCCGTGTGTCCCGACAATCCGCTCCCCCGTGTCCTGGTCGCGGTGGTGACTGCAAGCCCAGCCACCGTCACGGACATGGGCCACCTCGGCGGGCTCGAGGAGGATCGAGGTGAGAGCCCAGCCCGACCACGACCTCAGGAGTTCGAGTTGGCGCCGACGACCCGGCACGACCATCGGCGGAGCTGGCATCACGCCACCTCGGCCGCGGCACCCTCAGCAGCGGTGCCACGGCTGACCGTGCCGCCCTCGTCCCCGACACCGCCGTCACCCTCACCGTCGTCGGTGTCGAGCTGTCGCAGCCGACGGATCGTCGCCTGGTCCAGCCCGGTCAGCTGCACGACGTCCTTGACCGCGAGCCGCTCCGCGAGGAGCCGCTCGATGGCGGCCGCGGCCGCCACTTCGGCATCCACGACCGCCTGCTCGGCCTGAGCCCGCTCCTCCCAGGTGACCTCGACGTCAACCGACGCCTCGTCGATGCGCCGCTCCCGGGCCAACTGGTCCGGGTCCAGCTTCAGCCGGCGCTCCCGTGCCGCCTTCAGCCGAGCATCGCGCGCTCGATCTCGACCCGCCTGTGCCTGTGCCGCCTTCCCCACCGGGGATCACCTCTTCCTTGCTCCGGAACGTCACGGCAACCCACCGCGACCCTTCACAAGCAAGAAGCAACCTCGACCGATTCGGATCGGACACCTCACACCCACCGAATTTCCAGCCGCCGAAATCCGCCCAACTCACACGACTTTCCAACCCCTCACCACCCTCGCACCCCATGCACTGTCGGAAATCGGTGCCGGGCAGGTGTCCGAAACCGGCTCACGGCGGTTGCTTATCCGTGGCGTGATGGGTGTGCACAAGCTGACCGCGGGCGACGGGTACACGTACCTGACCCGCCAGGTCGCCGTGCACGACGCGACCGACCGCGGGCATGCCGGACTGGCCGACTACTACGCCGAGAAGGGCGAGTCGCCGGGGCGCTGGTTCGGCGCTGGGCTCGCTGCGCTCGACCTCGAGCAGGGCTCGCAGGTCACCGAGACCCACATGCGGAACCTGTTCGGCGAGGGCCGCCACCCCGGCGCGGAGCGGCTGGAGAACGCGGCACTGGACGCCGGAAAGAGTGTCGAGCAGGCCAAGAAGTCATCCCAGCTCGGCCGCGTATTCGCCCGATACCTGGGCAACCAGCCGGAGTTCATCCAAGAGACCGCGAAGCGGTACATCGCCTACAACCTCGCCCACGGCGAGCACTGGAAGACCCCCGTGCCTGCCGAGGTACGCGCCAAGATCCGCACCGAACTGGGCAACGAGCACTTCCTCCGCGAGCACGGCCGGGCCCCTATCGACGACCGTGAACGCGGCGCATTCATGGCCAAGGCCACCCGCCAGCAGACCACCGCGGTTGCCGGGTACGACCTCACCTTCGCCCCGGTGAAGTCCGTCTCGACCCTATGGGCACTGGCCGATCGCGACGTCGCCAAGGAGATCGAGGCCGCCCACCACGCTGCTGTCGAAGCCACGCTGAAGTGGCTGGAAAAGGAGGTGCTGTTCACGCGCCGCGGCCGCGGCGGCCTCCAGCAGGTCAAGGCCAAGGGCCTGATCGCGGGCATGTTCACCCACCGCGACGCACGCTCCTCCGACCCGCACCTGCACACCCACGTCGCGGTCAGCAACAAGGTCCAGGACGAGACCGGCCGCTGGCTCGCGGTCGACGGACGCGTCCTCTACAAGGCCAACGTCACCCTCGCCGAGATGTACAACACCCTCATCGAATCCGAGCTCATCGCCCGACTGGGAGTGAGATTCGAGAACCGTCGCAGTGGGTTGAACAAGGGCGTCGACAAGCGCCCCGTGCGCGAGATCGTCGGCGTCGACGAGCGGCTAGCCAAGTCATGGTCCAAGCGGCACAGCGCGATCGAGGCGCGGCGCCGCGAGCTGGCGGCCGCGTTCCAGGCCGAACACGGGCGCCCGCCGACCGAAGGCGAGGCGGTGACCCTCGCCGAGAAGGCCTGGGACCAAACGCGGCAGGCCAAGCATGCGCCCCGCGCCGAGGCCGACCAGCGGGCAGCGTGGCTGGCCGAGGCCGCCGCGATCATCGGCAGCGAGCAGGCGGTCCGAGACATGGTCGAGGACTGCCTCGGGCACCGGCCAGACGCCCAGGACGTGACCGACCAGTGGGTCGCCGAGACCGCCCAACAGGTCGTCGCGCGGGTCGCGGAGGACCGCGCGACCTGGCAGGTCTGGCACCTGCGCGCCGAAGCGCAGCGCCAGGCCCGCGCCCACGGCATCCGGCTGACCGAACTCGACGACGCGGTCGACCGAGTCGTGGCCACCGCTATACGTGAACACTCCATCGCCTTCAACGACCCCGACCCACTCACCCGCGAGACCACTGCGGCCGAGCAGGACGTGACCATCCCCGCGCCCTTGCAGCGCACCGACCGCCCGGCCGAGGGTGGTGTCGACGCCGAGGAAGTCGTCAGCGCCTACAGCCTCGCCGGCGCCCGCCAATACACCTCCCGGGCCGTGATCGAGGCCGAACGGCGCATCGTCGAGTCCGCTCGCCACACCGGCGGCCGCACGATCAGCGAGGTCCGCGTCGGCATCGCGATCGCCGAGGCTGCCGCCAACGAACTCCAGCTGAACGCCGCCCAGCAGTCGCTGGTCCGCGAGATGGCGACCAGTGGCCGCGCCGTCCAACTCGCGCTCGCCCCGGCAGGAACCGGCAAGACCACCGCCATGCAGGTCCTCACCCGCGCCTGGCAGGACTCCGG
The DNA here is from genome assembly GCF_055380375.1 of Nocardioides sp. DN36. Taxonomy (NCBI): domain Bacteria; kingdom Bacillati; phylum Actinomycetota; class Actinomycetes; order Propionibacteriales; family Nocardioidaceae; genus Nocardioides; species Nocardioides sp. DN36. The sequence continues at coordinate 140,491 of NZ_AP043822.1, forward strand.
CGGAACCGTCATCGGTCTCGCCCCATCCGCGGTCGCGGCACAAGAGCTCGGCGCCTCCATCAACCTCGAGAACCCCGACACCAACACCGCTGGCACGTCCAAGAACCTGCTCAATGGGCCATGGCGCCCGGGCCGGAAGAAGGTCCGCGCCGACACCCTGGCCAAGCTCGTGTGGCACGCCAAGCACGGCGACGCGCCAGCCTGGATGGAGAAGATCAACTCCAAGACCCTCGTCCTGATCGACGAGGCCGGCATGGCCGCCACCACCGACCTCGCTGCAGCGATCGACTACATCACCTCCCGCGGCGGCCAGGTCCGCCTCGTTGGCGACGACCGGCAGCTCGCCTCAGTCGCCGCCGGAGGCGTGCTGCGCGACATCGCCCACCAGATCGGCGCCGTCACACTCAGCGAGGTTCACCGCTTCCGCAACCCCGACGGCAGCCTCAACCACGCCGAGGCAGCCGCCACCCTCGCCCTGCGCGACGGCGACCCGTCGGCCATCGCGTTCTACGCAGACCGCGGACGAATCCACGTCGGGGACCTCGGCGCCTGCGCCGACCAGGCCTACGCCGCGTGGGCCGCCGACCGCGCCGACGGCACCGACTCCGTCCTGATCGCACCCACCCGCGACCTCGTCGCCGAGCTCAACACCCGCGCCCGCAACGACCGCCTCGCAGGACAGCCGGACAAGGAAATCGGCCGCGTCCTGACACTGGCCGACGGCACCAAGGTCTCCGCCGGTGACCGGATCATCACCCGCGAGAACGACCGCCGGCTGCGGATCAGCCGCACCAATTGGGTCAAGAACGGCGACCGCTGGCACGTCAAGAACGTCAACACCGACGGCTCCCTGACCGTGATCCACGACAAGCTCGGCAAGACCATCACCCTGCCCGCGGACTACGTCTCCAAGACCGTCCAGCTCGGCTACGCCACCACCGTCCACGGCGCCCAGGGCATCACCACCGGCACCTGCCACGTCGTGCTCACCGGCGACGAGGACCGCAACCTCCTCTACGTCGCGCTCTCGCGGGGCAAGTTCGCCAACCACCTCTACCTCAACGTCGCCTCCGACGGCGACCCGCACAACCTCATCCGGCCCGAGGCTCTGATCCCACCGACCGCACTCGACCGCATCACCGAGATGCTGCGCCGCGACGGCTCGCCGGTGTCTGCGACCACTGCACTGCGCGACCAAACCAACCCCCACCAGCTGCTCGGCGACATGGCCGCCCGCTACCACGACGCGGTCACCGCCGGAGCCGAGAACCTCATCGGCCCGGTCGGCATGGACAAGATCGACGCCCACGCCGAAGCACTCCTGACCGGACTCACCGAAGCCCCCGCATGGCCCACGCTGCGCTCCCACCTCGCACTCATCGCGCTCGACGACCACAGCCCGCTAAAGCTGCTCACCGCAGCCGTCGGCGTCGGGTCGCTGGCCGACGCGCGCGACCCCGCCGCCGTGCTCGATGCCCGGATCGACGATCTCGTCGCCGACCTCAACGCGGCAAGACCGCACGACCCCGACACGCCCCCGGCCACCGACGCGCCGCTGCCGTGGCTGCCCGGCATCCCCGCCCGGCTCGCCGACGCACACGACTGGGGCCCATTCGCCGGCGCCTACCACCAGCTCGTTCGTGAACAGATCGACGCCGTCCGCGACGCCGCCCGCAACTGGACCGGCGCCACCGCGCCGGCCTGGGCACAACCCTTCCTCGAGGACGAGGACACCGAACTACGCGCCGACCTCGCCGTGTGGCGAGCCGTGGCCGGCACCGACGACAACGACCTGCGCCCCACCGGCGACCGCACCATCGGCGCGCCCGGCGCCTACCAGGCGAAACTCAACCGGGCTGTACGCGAAGCCCGGCCGAGCTACCCGTTCTCCCAGCGCACCTGGTACCAGGTGCTGCCCGAGACCGTCCGCGCGGACCCGTGGATCACCCCACTGTGCCAGCGGCTCGCACGCCTCGAGCGCGCCGGTCTGCCCGTCACCGATTACATCAAGCAGGCACTCGCCACCGACCCCTCCCTGCCCGGCGGTCAGAAGGGCTTCGACACGGACGCCGCGGCAGCACGGCCCCTGCCTGATGAGCACCAGGCCGCGGCCCTGTGGTGGCGCCTGGTTCCTCACCTCGGCCCCGCCGCGCTCGGTGCCGACCAGCACTCCGCAGACCTGCTCCAGCCCACCTGGCGCACCGTGCTGACCGAACTCGTCGGCGCCACCAAGGCCGACTATCTCCAGAAGGCGCCCGCCTGGCCCGCCCTCGTGGCCGCGGTCGACGAAGCCTGCCAGCACCACGGCTGGACGCCTCGCGAGATCCTCTCCAGCGCGCTCGGCGGGGTTCCCCAGGACGGGTCGCTCACCGGTGTTGAGGTCGCCGACGCGCTCGTGCTGCGCATCGCCATGCTCACCGACCAGCCGACCGCATCGCCCGCCCCTCTCGACGAGAACGCGCCGTACCGCGACGCCGACATACCCCCGGACCCGGACCTGCTCCCGCCAGAGGACGCCGACGAGTTCATGGCCGCGTTCTACCGCGACCAGCCCGACGACACGAACGTCGCCCTCAGCCACTCCCCCATCCCCGACGACGGAGCCAGCCTCCCGTCCGAGCCCGCCGAGTGGGATCCGCCTTTCGAGGAGTACGACCCGACGTCGTACGCCGACCCGACCACCCCATACCCGTACGTCGAGGACCCCTACGCGACCCCGCTGCCCTGGGAGCAGGACGCCCGCCCAACCACGGCGGAGAACGCCTTCCCAGACCCGAACCAGATCCCCGCCGAACGGATCCACGAGCTCAACAAGCAGGCACTGGCCTACTTCGAATCCTGCTACCCGCGGTCGTGGGCACCGGGCTACCTGCGCGAGCGCCTAGGGACCGACCTCACGGATTACCCCGCCTACTCAGTCGGGTACGCCCCCGGCGGCGGTCGCAGCCTGTTGCGCCACCTCACCGACCAGGGCGCAACGCTCGACGAGCTCGAACAGGCCGGCCTGATCTCCAAGCGGGAACGCAACGACGGCACAAGCTACTACCGCGACTTCTTCCGCGACCGCCTCGTCATGCCCATCCGCGATCCGCACGACCCCACAGGAGAAGCGATCCTAGGCTTCGTCGGCCGCCGCAACCCCACCAAGACCGACGACGACTACGCCGGGCCGAAGTACCTCAACACCCGAACCACCCCCATCTTCACCAAGGGCGAGGCGCTGTTCGGGTACACCGAAGCCCGCGAACTCCTCGCCGGCGGGGCGCTCCCGGTCATCGTCGAAGGCCCCATGGACGCCCTCGCCATCACCCTGGGTAGCAACGGCGCTGCCGTCGGCATCGCCCCCATGGGAACCGCGCTCACCGTCAACCAAATCAAGCTCCTGCGCTCCCACATCGACCTCGTCAACGGTCGCGACCGCATCGCCGTGGCCACCGACTCCGACCCCGCCGGCTGGAATTCCGCGCAGAAGGCGTTCTGGCACCTCACCGCCGCCGACCTCGACCCCACGCATCTCGACCTGCCCGACGGACTGGACCCGGCCAACCTCCTCGAGACCCAGGGCGCCGACGCGATCGCCGCAGCGATCGAGAACCGATCCCCGCTCGGCGACGCGATGATCGACCACCTACTCCGCACCGCAGGCCACTGGTCCGACACCGACGTCCGACAGAAGCTCATCCACCAGACCGCCCGAATCCTCGGCTCCCGCGGCGCCGAGAACTGGCTAACCGGCTTCGAACGACTCCGCGTCAAGCTTCACCTCGCGCCCGGCATCCTCGAGCACCAGACCGTCACCGAGAGCATGGACCGCGACCGCAACCGTCCGGCGTACGCCCAGGCCCGCATCGAGGAGATCAACGACGAGGTCCGCAAGCAAACCGCGAGGAACGATCCCGGGTCGCGTCGGCGCGCCGCCGAGCGGCGGCTCGCCACCAGCGCCGCCACCACTCGCCCCGACCCCACGAGACAGCCCTCCGCGGGGCCCGATCCGGGCGGCCCGGCACGATGACGCCTGCATCGCTCAGAATCGCTCTGAGCGAAACCCCAGCCGCCCAAGCGCCAAATCGGCACGATTCAAGGGCCATGAGCTTCGTCAGGAAGCGATCTGAAGCGCGTCCGGACGTTTCGCCGCGCCTCTCGGCCAATGAACACGGCCGTTCAGCGAGCCGTCGTCGTCGTCGCGTCGAGTCGAGATGCAGCCAATCCTGGCCAGCGCGAAGTCTGGCCAAAGAACATCCGCGACATTGGTCGCACGAGTAAGACGTCGCCGACTTGGCTTGGACATGCAGAACGTCTGTGCGAACAGCGATCAGGCGCTCGCGGCCCCCAGTTGCCAGTGCCGAACGACGGTCGAGAGCCACCGCTCCCCAGGCTTGGCATTGAGGTGGATTGGTCGACCAGCGCCTAGCGTCCGGTTGATCTGGCGCCGCAGCCGGACCTGCTCAGCCGGGTAGGACTTGATGCACTCGGGCCCGATCCCCACCTCGGCATAGACGGGATCGCGCAGGTCGCGCCCGCACTTGGAGCAGCTCGCGAGGACCTGCTTGTATCGCGACTCCCGCTTGGCTCGAACGCCGGCCAGGCGAGTGCGCTCGACGATGGTCGGGCCGTCGGCCTCGTCGCGCCGCACGCGCACCCGCGCCGGGTCGCCGACACCGAGAGCGTCGCGCACGATCTCCACGGCCAGAAACCCGCACTCGATCGGCGTCCCAGGATCACGCCAGACCAGGACGCACGGGGCGCCCGCCTCGGCGGCCGGTCGCAGCGGAAGCCTCCACGGCGCCGCGAGCACTTTGTCCCAGGGCAGCGGCGCGGCCGCGAGACGCTCCAGCAGCCGCGGCCCGCGGGCGACGACAGAGAGCCAGGGCCGAGCGTCCGCGATCGCGCCGACGTACTCGAGGCGGATATCGAGGAGCTTTCGTCGCGGCTCGGTGCTGCCGAGAACCTCGACCCGCACCGCGTCGACCTCGAAGTCGGTCACCCGGAACGCCGCCTCGCGGGCGTGCGCAGTCCATGGATCAGGCTTCTCGGGGGCAGCGACCTTGGCGACGTGTCGTACGGGGATCGCGTCGGGGCCGTCCTTGTAGAGGTCGCGCGGCCGTGGGGAGCCCCGGTATCGCCGGCGGTTCCGACCTGGAGGGATGCCAGCGGCGGGGTGCCCCTTGGCTCGCTCGCTCGCCATCCGACCTCTCCTCCCAGAGCGCACTCGACTTGGCCGGGACGCTACCTGCGATCCTGCGGTCGGACTCCCGAATCCGGAACACCAGTGGGTTGTGCGGGTCCGGCGCTGAGCTCGACGCGCTCAGTGCCTGCCGAACATGCGAGCCACGGCTTGATGGAGCGGGATGCCCGCGGCAGTGCCGACGGAGGCGATGGTGGAGACGCCGCTATCGGTGGCCAACTGCCGGGCTGGAGCCGGCTCCGGGTCGGCCGCGTACAGCCGTGCGTACTCGGCGAGCACCGCCTCCGGAGGGATCGGGCAGAGCCCCTCGTCGCCAGCCAGACACCAGTGCGGACGGACCACCACCGTCGCGGGGATGTGTATCTGAGCATTGCGGGCAGAGTTCTTCCTGTTGAACAACTCGGCGACAAACATGTCGCCGCAGGTGGCGTTGCAATGCGGGCACGTGAACGCCATGTAGTGCCTGCCGGCGGCCTGGGTGTAGCGGCGGAAGATTCGGCCCGGAGGCACGCCCAGCTCCTGCGCCATCTGCTCGCCCGCCGCGCGTACCTCGGGCAGCTCTTCGGCCCGGTGCTGTGCGAACACTCGGGGCCGCTGGTCCCGGATCTCCCTGCGGCCGCACCGCCCTTCGACGATGGTCTGGCGTGCGGTCCAGATGCCGAACTCCTTGTGGCAGCGGTAGCAGCCCATGATCCCGGCACCGACGACCACCAGGGCCGGCTGCCCGTTCGCGACGTACTCGCGGTGCTGCAGCCGACGGGTCAGCAGACGGTCGACCGCTTCGGCGAGCGGGATGCTCGCGATGCCGACCAGGACCGTGGCCTCGCCCGCGTCATCGACGTCGAGCCCGAACACCGGCAGCTGCCTGTCGGCCCTGGGCAGGTCGTCGATGTGACGGGCGAACCACGCGATCGCGGCAATGCCGGAATCAAGGTAGCGATGCTGACGACGTCGGTACTCAGCGACGTCCTGCCGGGACCACTGGACCTCGAACACGACGCGCACGTCCCCACGGGTCGCCATCACGTCCGCGACCCAGTCCCCTGGGACCTCGGTTTGGGCGGTCCAACCGGCTCGAGTGATGGCCTCGACAATGACCGCCTTCGCGCGCAGGTGCTGTGCGCTCTCGCCGGCGCTGCAGCTATCGCCGCCCGGGGGCGTGTGCGAAGTATTGGGTGCCGAGCTTGCTGGTCTTTGCCAGCCCCTTCCACCCGCAGCGCATCGTGGCCGTACGGCGCTTCGCCCGGACATCGTCCTTGAGTTGCGCCCATTCCTCCTCGGTGAGGAGGCAACTCACCACCGGCTCCCCGTCGACTAGACCTGACAGTGGCATCGACCCCCACCTCCTGGGAAAGGTGTAGCAGCCCCCGCCGACACACACCGGTCGCGCCCACCAGCGTCTCAGCGCAGTTCGATCGCCGAGGGCGGCTCGTGAAACTTCGCTGCATCCTCGACACTCGCTGCGACTTGTAGGGAGCGACTGGTCACTCCGGCGCGGGCCCGAACACGCGGCTCAAATACCCCAATTGGTGTCGGCATGAGTCTTCAAGGGCCGATCGTAGACACCGTTGTACAAGGAGCGGTCCGCCGCAGCGAGCCATGGAGTGGTGTACCGGGCCGGATTGGCAAGGACGTGCTCGGCTGAGTCCCTCGGAAGGTCGAAATGGATGGCGAGTGGCTCAGTTGGGCCAACGCCGAACTCCTCGACCAGGGCGAGGCTCTCCGCTGTGGGCGCGCTCGCGGTCAGGTCGGCAGCAAGCCGGGCGGCGGGCCAGCCGCCGACCGGGAACCGAGCGATCCGCCGGATCACCTCGGGGTCCTCTCCGAGGACCGGCGCGGGATCCTTCGCATAGTGCGCGAGCAGGAGCCTGACCACGGGGTCTGTTTCGTCGGGGATGTTCGTTAACGTGACCGCCCGCGCGATCCCGGACGCCGCGATTCGACTGCTCGACGCCACTAACGCCTCCAGGTACTCGGCTGGCAGGTCTCTGGCGGAGTGGGCGATCGTGTCCAACAGCGCTGAAATCACGGCTTCATCTCCCGCGACAAGGAGGCCGATGACCCATGTCGCTTTGGCGTGCGGCTCAGTGCAGCAGGTGAGCTGCTCCGTCCACCAGCCGCGCCTGCCCCGGTTCACCCGGATCGCGGGCAGCCACTGGCCGTAGTCCATGTCGCTTCCGAAGCAAGGCGCGTCCTTCGTGCGGTTGCCTCCAGTCCGGACCTTGGCCTCGGGGAGTGCCGCTGCCACGGCTGCGATCTCGGTGGCCAGCCACGTCGGACGGCCGTAGACATCAGTGAGCGCTCGGGCCGTGTTCACCCACCGGCTGGTCGTGCCGGACTCACCCTTCTTGATCCGCAGTGACGACTGCACGAGGTCGCTGCCGTGACGCTCAGCGAGCCGCTTCAACGCCGCAGTCCGATGGCTCTGGCTCACTCCGGGGACGTGATGCCCGCCGAGATTGAGCGGCCCGGCCGCCGACTGGTCGCTCGCCATTGCTAACAGCACGTGGGGTGCCACGACGCGCAGCAGGTCCGCGGCCTCGCTCGTACCCTTCGGCGCCACGTCAGAGCAGTGGCCGTCCAAGGTCCACGCCAACAGCCGTTGGGCCTGGTGTGTCCCGTCGGCCGGCGAGACGCCGGACTCCAGCGCGCCGCGGGCAGCCGCGGCCGAGTCCAGCCTCAGAGCCTCGACTGTGGTCCGCGGAAGGCCCTGTCCGGAAGCCAGCGGGCGACCAACCGCGAGCCACTGGGCCTCCCGGTCCGTACCGACCGACTTGCCCACCTCGGATGACCACCAGATGTTGAAGTCGCCAGGATCTCCGACCGCGGCTGCGACCGTCGCCCGAGCCCTGGTCAACGGGGAGCCAACATCCCGCGTGATCGCTTCCCGAAGGCGGCCCGCGAGGTCACGACCTCCAAAGTCAGCCGGGAGCTCCGGCAGGCTGCCGCCTTCGCTGACTTCAGGGGCGAGGAAACGAACAGACAAGTCATCGGCGAACAACTCGGCCACACGCCGCTGGCTTGCCGTCCGCTCCGTGAAGATCCCGTCGCACAACAGGCTCCACACGGTCGTCCGCAGCTGCCGCGCCCCTGTGAGGTCCTTAAATCGCTCCTCGATCGCCTCGGCGAGGCTCGGAACCTCGCGGCGCTGAAAGTGACCGCCCAGGAACCGGGCCGTGTTCGCCCAGTACGCGCGCGGAAGCAGCTCGACAAGCGCGGCCTCGGGCTCGTAGCCCTGCTCGTCACCCTCGGCGAACTCGTAAAGGAACCGCGCCGCGAAGAACTCGCGGATCGACTGCACGTCGAACTCATAGGTGCCGGACTGCTTGCTGGTCAGGACCCACACCCGGTCCCGCATCGCGTCGAACAAATCCTGGACCGGTGAGTTTGTCTTCTCGACGCCGGCGAGGTACATCCTGATCTCACGGACGATCCGCTGCGCGGGTAACCGGGTGGACGAGGCGTCGACCTCGGTGAGTGCCTGCATCAGCCAGCCGATAAACGAGGTGGCTTCCTCCAGATCTGGCCGGTTGTCCAGGACCGTCTTCGACTTCGTCGATTCTCGCTCCAGGAACAGGTCCATGTATGACCGGTAGAGGCTCGTGCGAGCGGTGGGGAGGGACTCGCCCTTGGTCCGGATCAGGTGCAGCAGGATCGTCAGCTGCATCGGGTTCGCGGCCAGCTGCGCGACATGCGGGGCGGCCGTACGCTCGCCGAAGACTCGCTCCAGGGTGCGCCGGTCCGACCCATCGATGTGCTGGGCCGCGGCCCACCGGCGCAGGTACCTCTTCTTCGTGGCCTCGCTGAGCGGCTGGAGTACCAGTCGTTCGAAGATGTCCGGAGCAGGTTCGGCCAGGCCGGATGCGTTCGGACGGGTGGTGACGACGATCCGCATGTTCCCCGGCCGTGCCTGAGCCCACCTAGACGTGAACTCGTCGATCTCGCGGACCACCGTTTCGCGCAGGCTCGCGGATGCGACCTCATCGAGCCCGTCGAGGAAGACCTGAGTGGGGAACCTGTCCAAGATCGCGCGGACGTCGTCAACGCCGAGTTCATGCCCGGGTGCCGCGTGCTCGAAGTGAGCAACCAGAAACCGTTCCAGGCCGATCTTGGTGCGCTGCCTTGGCTTCTTCGCGCTGTCGGTGCTCGCGTAGGGATCATGGCCACCGATCCACTCGGCATAGTCGGCAAGGTCGATACGGATGGCGACCCGGAGCTCCGCCGCCTCATCGGCTGGCAGCGACTCCTTGCGGTCGGCGAGCTGGTCGCGCCCGATGAAGCCGGCCCGGTGCACTTGGCACACGTATTGAGCGATCGTCGACTTGCCCTGCCCCGGCACTCCCTCGATTAGCGCAAGGGGCGGTGCCGCTGGATCCAGGAGGTGATGAGCCAGCCCGCCGATATCGATGCTGGGCAGAGTCGTGTTCCGCGGACTGCGGGCCCTGTGCGCGGTGACGTCGACGAACAGATCGGTGAGTAGGTCGGAAGCGAGGTCGACCTGACGGAACTTCACCCTCTTGTCACGGTCCCAGTGGGTGGCGACGAAAGTGACGAGGATGTCGCGTTCCCGCCTCTCGCGCTCTTCCAACGACTTGGCGTCGAGCAGAGCGAGCAGCAGGTCGGAGCCCGCCAGCATCTCCAAGTAGGTGGCCCTGATCTCCCAGGGCGAATTCGTGACCCAGGCGTCTAGGTCCGCCGCCCACACGCACGACATCGGGATGCCGTACTGCTTGCCCAAATCGTCAAGAACCTTCTCGATCTGGTCCCGTGTACCGCTCCCCGGAGCCGCGCTGCCTTCGACGTTCGTCATCAGCACGTACTGCTTGCAGCCCTCAGCCACGAGGCGCTTGATGTTCGCGGCCTCGCCGTTCACTGCCGACTTCAACCACGAGGCCGACTTCTTGGCCCGGTTGCCGGACCACTTGACCTGAAGGATTGTCCTGTTCTCGCCGGTTCCCGAGACCATGTCCCGGCCACCGTCCTTCTCGCCGACGGGAAACACCGACACGTTCGGGTACCGGTCAAGCACTAGCGCTGCGCACAACTGCTGGAAGCGCTTGTCGCCAAGACGCTCATAGAGGTACTGGTACGAACCCGAACTTGCCACGGATCTCATCCTCTCTGACCGTGCCGACAGATCGCAGCGTTACCGGGGCAGGCTGGCCCGCACACGGCCGGGGTCCGGCGTTCTGCTGGCAAAGTGGAAGGTCGGCGGTTCGACCCCGCCCCTGCCCACCACCGGAGCCGCAGGTCAGAGAGCCTCTGACCTGCGGCTTCGTCATTCGCGGGCCATCGAGTCGATTGACCGTGGGTTACCGCTGGCGCCCGCCAAGGGCCCCGAATTGCCGGTGCTTGGTGCACGTGGGGTGCACGACACGCCGCAGGTCACTGGTGGTTCGTTCCGGCGGTGGTGGCCGTGATGACCGTGCACAAGCTGTCTGCGGGAGACGGCTACACGTACCTGACCCGACAGGTGGCGTCGGCTGACGAGCGCCGGCCAGCTGGCCAGTCGCTGGCTGAGTACTACGTGGCTCGCGGCAACCCGCCGGGCGTGTGGACCGGCCGAGGCGCCGAGCAGCTCGGTCTGGCTGGCACCGAGGTGTCGGAGGACCAGATGCGGGCCCTGTTCGGCGCGGGTCGGCACCCAGACGGGGTGCACAGGCTCGGCGCCGCCTATCCCAGCTACGCCACGTTGGCGCCGTACCAGCAGCGGGTGGCGGAGCGGCTGGCGGAGTGGGAGTCCTTGAACGGCCGGCCACCGTCCGCGGCCGAGCGGAACCGGATCGCGGCGGTCGAGGCCCGACGCGGTCGTCGGGCGGTGGCCGGTTTCGACCTGGTGTTCACGCCGGTGAAGTCCGCCTCGGTGCTGTGGGCTCTGGGCGGAGCCGAGGTGCGTGGGGCTGTCGAGGACGCCCATCACGAGGCGGTGCTCTCCTCATTGGGCTGGCTGGAGTCCCACGCCGCCTACACCCGGGTGGGCCGCGGCGGTGTCGCGCAGATCGATGCGACCGGGTTGATCTGCGCGATGTTCGACCACCGCGAGTCCCGTGCCGGGGACCCGGACCTGCACACCCATGTTGCGGTGGCGAACAAGGTCTGCGGAGTCGACGGCAAGTGGCGCTCACTGGACGCCCGCGGGCTGTACGCGCTCGGTGTCGCAGCCTCGGAGCGGTACAACACCCGCTTCGAGGACGCCCTCGCCCGCCGCCTCGGGGTGGAGTTCGTCGAGCGGCCGTCGAATCGGCGGGACCTGCGCCCGGTCCGCGAGATCGACGGCGTGCCGGCTGAGCTGTTGCGGCACTTCTCCCAGCGGCGCGCGGCGATCGAGGACCGGTACGCCGAGCTGCGCCGCAATTACCGCGCCACCCACGGCCGCGAACCGGACCGGGCCACCCAGATCCAGCTGGCCCAGCAGGCCACCCTGGAGACCCGCGAGGCCAAGGGCGCCGCACGGAGCCTGGCAGAGCAGGTCACCGACTGGACCACCCAAGCGCGCCAGCTGATCGGCGCCCGCCGGCTCGACCGGCTGGCCTCCGATTGCATGGGACGCGAGCGGTCCGCGGGAGCAGCTGACGTACCAGACGTCGACGAGCTGGCGAGTCAGATCGTGGGCACGATCGCCGAGCAGCGCTCGACCTGGACGGTCTGGAACGTGCACGCCGAGACCGAGCGCACCTTGAGGCGGTACTGGTTCGCCACGGCCGACGAACGGGAGCTCGTGACGCGGGCGGTGGTGGACCGAGCGACAGGGTCGCATCACTCGATCCGGATCACCGAGCCGGAGTTCGTCCGTGAGGCACCCGAGCTGATCCGGGCCAGCGACGGCGTCAGCATGTTCCGGGCGCATGGTTCGGACCGGTACACCACCAGTGAGGTGATGATCGCCGAGGACGAGCTGATCGCCGCCGCACGATCCACCGACGGACCGCGCGTGGACCCGCACTCACTGCAAGCGGGGTTGGCGATCCACGAGGCCAGGACCGGTCTGGTGCTGGATCGGGGTCAGCGTGGGTTGGTCGAGGCGTTCGCGTGTTCGTCGGCGCGGATCGTGGTCGGGATCGGACCGGCGGGGGCCGGCAAGACCACGGCGATGCGTGCCTTCGCCGCGACCTGGCAGGCCGACGGCGGCAGGGTGATCCCGCTCGCGACCAGCTCCAGGGCCGCCCACGTCTTGGGCGCCGAGCTGGAGATGCGCGCGGAGAACCTGCACAAGTTCCTCTTCGAGCACCACCGGGCCAACGACCGTGAGTCCAGCGACCTCGCCGATCGGTGGTTCCAGCTCGGAGCGGGTGATGTGGTGCTGGTCGACGAGGCCGGCATGGCCGGGACCCTGCACCTGCACCAGTTGCTCCGCATCGCCACCGAGGCTGGGGCGACGGTTCGGCTGCTCGGTGACCCGGCCCAGCTCGCAGCGGTCGACGCCGGCGGAGCACTGAACCTGCTCGAGGAGGAGACCGGCGCCACCTACCTGACCACACTGCACCGGTTCACCGATCCCGCCGAGGGCGACGCCACCCTGGCACTGCGGCGCGGCAACCCGAAGGCGGTCACGTTCTACGACGACCGTGACCGGATCGCGGCCGGGTCCCGCGACGCGATGCTCGAGGCTGCGTACGACCACTGGGCCTGCGACGTCCGGGCTGGGAAGAGGTCGGTGCTGATCGCGGCCACGACCGGCGACGTCAACGCGCTGAACGCCCGCGCCCGCCTGGAGCGCGCCCTGGCGGGCCAGATCGAGGCCGACGGTGTGGTGCTGCACGACGGCAACCTGGCCGGGGTCGGCGACTGGGTGGTCACCCGGACCAACGCCCGCACCTTGCGGTACGGCCGCAGCCGCTGGGTCCACAACGGCGACGCCTGGCGGGTCACTGGCCGTCACCGTGATGGGTCGCTCACTGTCCGCCACCTCGAGCACGGCTCATCCGTGCGTCTTCCCCGGGACTACGTCGCTGACGCCGTCGAGCTGGGTTATGCCTGCACCGCGCACCGGGCCCAAGGTGCCACCGTCGACACCGCCCACGCACTGGTCACCACGGAGATGACGCGTGAAGGGCTCTACGTCGCCTCGACTCGCGGCCGCGACTCCAACCGGTGGTACGTCGCTAGCGACGAACCCGTCACCTTGGACTGCGACCACGAGCCCGAGCCACCACGCACGACCTACGAGGTCCTCGACGCGGTCTTGCGCCGGACCGGCGCCGAGCTCTCCGCAACCCAGACACTCCGCGAAACCACGGGGGAGGCGACCCGCCTGCGCAGCTTGGTCGGCCGCTACGAGCACGCCCGCGACCGCGCCGCCATGGACGCCCTCCGTCTCGCCGTCGCTGAGCTGCCGGAACCCGAACAGACCCGGATCCTGGGTGATAGGGGCGCCCCGCACCTGGCCCGGGTCCTCGCCGACGCCGTGGCCCGCGGCATTGACGGCCCGGTCCTGGTGCGACGAGCGCTCGACCTGGACTCGACCGACAACACCCGGTCACCGGCCCTGGTCCTGGCCTCGCGGATCACCGATCACCCGCGCACCCTTGGCATCCCGGATCGACCGGCCGACGGCTCGCCGAATGCCCGACCACTCCCCTGGTTGCACGCACCGAGCGTCGGGCACCCCGGTTGGGATCCGTACCTGAAGATGCGCGCCGCACTGATCGCAGACCGGGCCGCCGAGCTCGGATCCCTGGTCGACGCGTACCGCGAGCAGTACGACATCACGACCACGAACGCCGGCCCGCTGGGTGAGCCGCCTCAGCCCGGCACCCGACGCGAGGCCGCCTATCGCGCGGCCTTGGCCGAACTCGCCCTGACACCGCCACGACCGGCCCCGGCTCCGCAGAGCACGCCGGCCCCCTCACCGACTCGTCGACCAGACCACCAGCAGAGCCACTCGCTGACCCGGTAGACGCCATGCCCACTCCAAGCCACTTCGCTGCACCCATTTCGGGAGGTGCCGTGCTGCAGCCTGCCCTGAACAACCCTGCCTTCAACACAGCCCCACGCCGGGCGCCCGCTCCGGCGACCTACGGGACGTTGATGCGGACGGCGCGGGACGCCCTTGACGACGCCATCGCGCACTCGAATGACCGCCCGCCGGACCGTGACACTGCGTTACGGGAGCTGCTCGGCTACGAGCGTTTCCTCTACGCAACCGGCGGCCACCTGCGCCAGCTCGTCACGCTCGCGGACCTGCACACCGACGCGCTGCGCCGGCTCACGAATCGCCTCGACACAAGCAACCGCCCCGACGCCCGTGAAAGCACCTGGCTGCACGCGGCCACGATCATCAACGCCGCCCACGATCTGGTCGCGACCCATCTCCTCGACGGCACCCCACGCACGGTCGAAGCCGAAGAGATCCTCCTGCGACCCGCCTCGGCCGCAGCCAGCCGCGACGTCATCGCGATGATCCTCGACGCCATCGACGGCTCACGCCAGCTGATGCACCAGGCTGCCCGAGCACAACAACGCGGACACGGCGCCTCGCTGATCCCCGCGCGCATGTTCGCCCATCTCCAGGCGACCAACCACGCGGTCTCGCTCTGCGCTAGAGCCACGATGTACGACCTCGCCCAGCTCCCAACCAGCCCGACCAACCCGCTGCACGACCTGCAGCCCGCCCTGCCTACGCAGCTCACGGTGGCGCCCCCGCCGATCACCAGCCCGTTGGCTGCACTACGGGTCTTGCGGCAGCTGAACCACGACCAGGCCCGCGGGCTCACCACGGCCAGCCCGGCCAGCCTCCGCGACGTCGCCCTCCTCGGCGCACGCGTCGCCTCCACAGATGTCCTCCCCAGCACCGGCGACGATCGGCCGCTCACCCGACTCCAACGCGCTCACGCAGAGGACCAGCTCGACGCCGCCAGAAGCGCCTGGACGAGAGCCTCCACCGAGCTCACGACCGCGGTCCGGGGACTCACCAAGGCTCCCGGCGCCTACGGAACAGCTATCCGCACTCTCCTCGATCAGCCACTGGACGAGCGCACCCAGCGTGCCCTCCTCACCGCCCTTCCCGCCCTGGGCCGAGACGCCGCCCGCACCGTGCAGACCCTCGCCCGACGCGGCGGCCTGGTCACACGCCAACCCATCCCCCTACAGCCGCGAACCGCATGGCGCGCCATCACCGACGAGCACGCAGCCGCCCTCACCGAACGGTTCGGAACCGCCGCACTGACCTCATCCCGGGCTCTCGCCGCGGTCCGCGACCTGCAGCGACCCTCCGCACCGCCGCGGGAGGCCCTCCCACGCGAGCAAGTTCTGCAAAGGCACCTTTCCCACTCCCTCGAGCAACAAGGAGCGGCCCGATGACCCGCGCTCCGTCGCGCGATCAGCTCATCGCCGCCAACGAAGACGCCGCCGAGTTCTACCGCCGTCACCTGCTCGGCCCCGACGGCGCCGGCCCCCGCAGGTATCTGACTCAACGCGGCTTCGCGACGCTCCTTAACGACACGCCTTGGACGGTTGGCCACGCGCCCGCTACCTGGACGCCACTGCACGACCACCTCTCCGAGCTGGGCTATTCCGACGAAGCGCAGCTCGGAGCCGGACTGACCTCGATCAGCCGGCGTGGACACATGATCGACCGCTTCCGCGACCGCATCACCTTCGGCATACGCGACCAACAAGATCAACTCGTCGGCTTCACCGCCCGCACTGGCCCAGTAGGCCGCGACCCGAAGTACCTCAACACTCCGAGGACCGACCTGTTCGACAAGAGCGCAGAGTTGTTCGGGCTCGGCGAGGCGACTAGGTCGCCAGCCCAAACCTGCGTCTTGGTCGAAGGGCCGCTCGACGCTATCGCCGTCACCATCGCCGAACCCGCGACCGCCGCACAGGCGCTCTGCGGCACCGCGCTCACAGACAAGCACGCCCGACTCCTCCGCTCGGCGTCCCACGAGCAGCTGATCCTGGCCTTCGACGGGGACCCCGCCGGAGCACGCGGACTCGACAACGCAGCGTCAGTAATGTGCGACGACCGGGCTGTGGCCGTCCGGCGCCCGCAGCAAGATCCGGCCGGCTTCCTCGCTAATGAAGGGCCGCTGGCGCTCTCGGCGGCACTCTCCTCAGCTCGTCCAGCGGCAGAGGTGCTCCTCGAGGCACACCTCGCCAAGTGGCCAGACCGCCTCGACAGCGCTGAGGCGGCGATCGGATGCTTGCGTGAAGCGGCAACGATGATCGCGCGGATAAGGCCGGCCGACGTAGCAGCACTCGCCACACGTCTGAGCCACGAAACCAGGCTTCCGACACTTACTGTTTCAACCGAGCTCGCCGACGCGCTCAACTCGCGCGACTCCACTCGCATGTCTTCCACAAGTCACCGTGTGGACCGCGAACACGTTGCACTAACCCACATGGATCGATGGCAAACCCGCTCAGCGCCGGGTCCTCAGAGGTAGGGCATTCCGCCCACTGTGACGCAGAGTGCGCGATGGGGCCGGACCGGAGGCGTTCGGCTAATCAGCGTCCTCGACCGCGCGGCGCAGCTCCTCTAGGTACTGGTCCATGAGCTCGTCGTCGAGGTCGAGCGTCACCCTCATCTGGATGTTGACGGTCTCTCCGCGCTCAAGCCGCTCGCTGAGCGTGTCGCATTCGGCTACGAACTCGTCCACGAAGCGGCGCAATTCGTCGACTTGGTGGTTTGAGGTGCTAGCCAACAGACGGATGGCCTCCCGGGCGTGCTCACCCAGGACTGAAGCCCCTCGGAGGCTCGCAGCCCAACTCATGAAGTCGCCGTAGACCGAGACGAAGCGCTCGGCCATGTGTCGGATCCTGTCAACGTCGCCTGGTTCTCCGGGGGCACCGAAAGCGGCCTCCTGAGCGCGCGGGTCGAGCACGGCGCTGAAGTTGCCTGCGATCGAGAGGGCGTCGCCCATGGCTGCCTGGGCAAATGCCGTGAGATCATCGCGGGCGATATGCCGACCGGTGGGAGCGGCGTACTCCATCGCGTGATCGCGGTACCGAGGCTCCAAAGCATCGACACCCGCTCGGAGCAGCCCGGCATACAGGAGGTATTCCCAACCGTCGGGTCGTTCCGCGATCAGAGCGTCGATGCTCTCGGGGGACCTCGGCACCCGGCCGTCGAGGAGCGAGCCGCTCACAGCGGGTGCGGCTCCCGATATCTTGGCCTTGATCAGCTCGACGAGGCCGCTCATGCCCACGCGGTTGGCGTCGACGTAGATCACGCTCGGCAACAGCCCGTCGAGGCTGGTGCTGTCCAGTCGTACCGGCAGGACGTACGCCCTGAAGTATCGCAGCCGGCTTCGCGGCGATCACGTCTCCGAGGGTGACGTACCCATTGGTGTTCTTGTTCGCCCCCGTGTCGGTGAGCTGGTCCTCGATCGTCGAGTCGTGGAGGATGATCGTGCCGCCGTAGTCCATCAGCCAGGTGGTGTTGCCCACTGCCCGGCCGCGGACGATGTTGGGGTTGTCCCACCCAGAGCCAAACAGCTTCGTCCGGGCCTCGTCGATGGAGAGCGTGGGAGTGGAGTTGGGGCCGGCAGCTCCAGACAGCTTCTGCAGCAGATCGTTGCTCAGTGTGACCTTACCCAGCGCGTCGTTGACCGTACCGACCACGGTGCCGATGGGGTTTCCGCCCGGGCTCGCCGTGCTCGACCCGCCCTGCGACCCGGGACCGGAGCCGCCGAGCAGGCCGCCGCCGGAGCCACTTCCGCTACCGTCGCCCCCGAGGAGGCCGCCGCCGGAACCACCGAGCAGGCCGCCGCCTGAGCCACCACCGAGGAGGCCGCCATCGTCGGTGTTCACCATCTGCGGCGCAACCGACTGTGCGGCGGCAACGCCGGGAGTCAGTGCTGCGAGTCCGAGCCCCAAGCCCGCAGCGGTGGCCCAAGCGCGCCGCCGAATCCTTCGTGACATGTTCTCTCGTTTCTCCCGCCCCTGGTCGCCGCATGGGCCGGATTGCAGAGTGGACACTCGCCGTACCATCCCGGACTGAGGGGTATCCCGATGGAGCTGCGGCCAGAGAGCCGACATCTCCGTTACGCGTCCATCGTTCGTCGTCATTTGCTGTCGCAACTAGTCCAGAAGATGGACCTGTGCCGGCGGTACGCCGAGCTTGCGGACACGACCATCTGACATGCCCCTGACCAGTAGGTATTGCGGACTAGTGGCGCGCGGGCCGGCGCCAGCAGATTGTGCGACATCTCAGTCACTTGCTGCGTAAGCACGTCACGTTGTTGTGCCGCGCAGTCCGATAGCAGGAGGATCCTGTGCAGTTGAAGACAGCACGGTGGCGCTGGCCACTCGTCGTCGGAGCGGCGGCACTGGCCGCTGTCCCCATGCTCCATGCCACCGCGGACGCGCAGAGCAGCGTGCGCGGCACGCGCCGCGTCACGGCCGCGCCGGCGGGCCAGATGGTCATGCAAACGGCAGGCCGCGGGCATATGGAGGCACACCCCCCTGGCCACGTGGACGGCACCCGTTTTGAAGGGCGCTTCGTGATCTTCGGCATGATCGACGGCCGGGGCCAGGTATTCGGCAACAACGCCTCGCTCTTCGACGAGAACTGCGTTCGCAGTTACGGGCGGGGGCCTCAGTGCGCTCACTTCGTCGCCGTTCGCAGCGGATACATCCTGCAAGGATTCGAATCGGGAGACTCGACTTTCACCGGAAACACCGTCGGCCGCACCGCGACCAGCTCACGCGTCCGCGTCTACTACGACGCTCACCCGAACGGCACGCGAAGCTACGAGAACCGCGCTTCGTTCCTCAAGGGCAAGCTGATCGGCGTCTACACCGGAGACGAGACGTTC
The DNA here is from genome assembly GCF_055380375.1 of Nocardioides sp. DN36. NCBI lineage: Bacteria > Bacillati > Actinomycetota > Actinomycetes > Propionibacteriales > Nocardioidaceae > Nocardioides > Nocardioides sp. DN36. The sequence continues at coordinate 159,436 of NZ_AP043822.1, forward strand.
TCCATCGACCCGCGCGGTGGTGTGTTCGACACGCGGGTGGACATGCGACTCCTCAGCAGCAGGTGGTTCACCTACAAGGGTCACCGCGTCAACCTCCGCCAGATCGCCACCCACATGACGGAGTTGGACCACGGCCACAACCCGGAGCCAGATCCGAATCCCGAAGCGATTCCCTACAAGGAGCGCTGGTTCAGCAACCGCGGGCCTGGCACCTTTGTCAATCGCTTCCCTGTCGGCGGCGCGATCATCGCCGTCCGCTGACATGCGAGATCATCGGTCGGACTCCCAGCTGACCCGATGATCAAGACGCCCCCCTGCCCCACTACCCAGAACCCGGCGGCAGGGGGGCGTCGCCTCCACCGGTGGCCCCTTCGGGAAACTTCGCAGGCAAGCGCCCGGAACGCGCCCGAGTCGGCAAGGGCGCGGACTTGTGCCGAGCGTCGCCTGCCCTTCGGATCGGGGAGCCCGGAAGTACGTGTGTCCGTTGGGTTGGCAGCATGCTTGGACCCGATGCGGCGGAGAACTTCGCGCCCAGATCGATGACCGTTGTGAATCTTCACGACAGCAGCGCACGTCAGTCCGGGCCTGCACCGATCAGATGGGTCGGGAGCGGGCCCGGTCCCGCGAATCCCGCTCCTTGGCCGGCAGAGTGCCTCTTGGTCCGTCCGACACGGGCGTGAAGGCCGTCCCGGCAAGTCGTTGTCCGCCAAGCCGCTGGCGGATCGCTCGCGTGCGAGATGCCTCGGCCCGGCGCCCGATACGTTTGCGTTCGTCAGGGGTCGTGCCGCCCCACATGCCGAACTCTGCGCCGGTTTTCATTGCGTACTCCAGGCACCGAGTCCGAACCGGGCAACTGAGGCAGATCACTCGAGCTTCCTCGAACTGGGCTCTCGCCGGGCCCCTCGTGCCAATGGGGAAGAACAGATCTGGGTCTTCGTCGGCGCAGGCGGCCGCGCTCCACCAGGCATCCGTGTTACGGCGGCCGCGCTCGGAGGACGGAATCATGTCGCGAGGACCACCACCACGAGGTCACCGCCCTCAACCTGCTGGGTGTGAGATAGGGCGACCCTCTCGACGACGCCGTCGATTGGTGTGGTGATGGAAGCTTCCATCTTCATCGCTTCGATCGTGGCGACTGTGTCGCCTGCCGTCACCAGGTCGCCGGCGGCGACCGCCGGTGTCACCACGCCGCCGAAAGGCGCGGCTACGTGGCCGGGCTGCGAACGGTCCGCCTTCTCCTGCGCTGGAGCATCCGCTTCTACGGAGCGATCGCGTACGCCGATCGGACGCAATTGACCGTTGATGGTGCACATCACCGTGCGCATGCCGCGTTGATCCGGCTCAGAGATGGACTGCAAGCCGAGGATGAGCGTCTTGCCCTCCTCAATCTCAACCCCATGCTCCTCCCCTGGCACGAGCCCGTAGAAGAAGTCCGCGGTCGACAGGACTGATAGGTCACCGAAGCGTTCGCGCGATTCGCGAAACTCCCGGGTCGGTGCAGGGAAGAGCAGCTCGTTGAGCGTCTCGCGCGGTTTCATGATCAGGGCTGTTGCCTGGGCCGCAGTGAGTACCTCCGCTGGCGCCTTGTGCGACCGACCTTCGAGAGCCCTCGACCGGAAAGGCTCCGGCCAACCGCCCGGAGGTTCACCAAGATCACCAGCAAGGAACCCGATCACCGAATCCGGCAGGTCGTAGTTCTCGGGCCGCTCGTCGAACTCGACGGGATCCGCGCCCACCGCCACAAGATGCAGAGCAAGGTCACCCACGACCTTCGAGGAGGGCGTCACCTTGACGGGATTGCCCAGCATCGAGTTAGCGGCCGCATACATGTCTTCGACTTGCTCGAACTTGTGCCCAAGTCCCAAGGCGATCGCTTGCTGACGAAGATTAGAGAGTTGGCCGCCGGGAATCTCGTGGTTATACACACGCCCCGTCGGAGCCGGCAAACCGGATTCGAACGGCGCGTACAGGCGCCGCGTCGCTTCCCAGTACGGCTCGAGGTCACAGACGGCCTTGAGGGATAGGCCCGTCGCACGTTCGGTTCCGTCAGTCGCTGCAACGAGGGATGAGAGCGATGGCTGGCTGGTTGTGCCCGACAGCGCTGCGCAGGCTGCGTCGACGGCATCGACTCCTGCTTCGATCGCCGCAAGCAGTGTGCCGAGCTGACCGCCAGGGGTGTCGTGGGTGTGAAGGTGGACGGGCAGGTCGAAACGATCCCTGAGAGCCGTTACGAGCGTCGTCGCCGCCGGAGCACGCAACAGGCCCGCCATGTCCTTGATGGCTAGGACGTGGGCGCCTGCGTCGACAATCGATTCGGCCAGGCGCAAGTAGTAGTCGAGTGTGTAGAGGCGCTCGTTGGGGTCGATGAGGTTGCCGGTGTAGCAGAGCGCAACCTCGGCGATCGCCGTTCCGGTTTCTCTGACTGCATCAATGGCAGGACGGAGCTGGTCAACGTCGTTGAGAGCGTCGAAGATGCGGAAGATGTCGATACCGGTCCTGGCGGATTCTTCGACGAAGGCTGACGTGACGATCCCCGGGTATGGCGTGTAGCCCACTGTGTTCCGGCCCCGGAGGAGCATCTGGAGACAGATGTTCGGCACAGCTTCCCGCACGGCCGCGAGTCGCTCCCATGGGTCCTCGGCGAGAAACCGGAGAGCGACGTCATACGTGGCGCCGCCCCAGGTCTCCAGGGAGAGCAGTTCGGGCGTGGTGTGAGCGACGTGCCCAGCAACATTGAGGAGGTCGCGAGTACGGACGCGCGTTGCCAGAAGGGACTGGTGGGCATCACGGAAGGTGGTGTCGGTGACGCCGACAGTGGCACTCTGACGCAGCGCGCGAGCAAAGGCGTCTGGTCCGAGCTCGAGTAGACGCTGTCGAGAGCCGCCGGGCAGTGAGCCCTGCTCAAGCTTCGGGAGCTTCGTGGAGGGGTCCAGCGCGAGGGGCAGTGGACCGTTGGGCTGGTTGACCGTCACATCAGCCAGGTAGTTGAGGAGCTTGGTCCCGCGATCAGCTGACGAACGCGCAGTGAGCAGACGCGGGTGGGTCTCGATGAAGCTGGTATCGATCCGACCGCTGCGGAAGTCCGGGTCATCGAGCACCGCTTGAAGGAACGGGATGTTGGTCGCCACACCGCGGATACGGAACTCAGCCACGGCTCGTCGGGCCCGGTCGACGGCGATCTGGAAGTCACGTCCTCGGCAGGTGAGCTTGGTGAGCATCGAGTCGAAGTGTCCCGAGACCTCTGCTCCTGTGTACGTGGTGCCTCCGTCGAGACGAACACCCGAACCACCCGGTGACCTGTAGGTGGTGATGACGCCCGTGTCGGGTCTGAAGCCGTTGGCGGGATCTTCGGTGGTGATGCGACACTGCAGCGCTGCACCGCGCAGTCGTACCTTCGACTGATCGATGCCAAGGTCGTCAAGCGTCTCGCCCGCCGCGATGCGCATCTGTGCCTGAACCAGGTCGATGTCGGTGACTTCTTCGGTCACGGTGTGCTCAACCTGGATGCGGGGATTCATCTCGATGAAGACGTAGTTGCCCTCAGGGTCGAGAAGAAATTCCACGGTACCGGCGTTGACGTATCCGATCTCCCTGGCGAAACGGACGGCGTCTGCACACATGCGGTCGCGCAGCGCCGAGTCGAGGTTCGGCGCTGGTGCAATCTCTACGACCTTCTGGTGGCGTCGCTGTACGGAGCAATCGCGGTCGTAGAGGTGGACAACGTTCCCCTCGCCGTCCGCGAGAATTTGCACCTCGATGTGGCGAGGGGTGACGACGGCCTGTTCGATGAACACCGTTGGGTCACCAAAGGCCCCTTCCGCTTCTCTCATACAGGTTTCGAGGGCGTCGCGCAGGTCGTCCGGATTGTCAACACGACGCATCCCGCGACCTCCGCCGCCGGCCACGGCCTTGACGAACAACGGATAGCGCAGGTCCCTTGCCGCAGCAATCAGGACGTCGACGTCCGTGCTCGGATAGATGCTCGCGAGCGTCGGAACGCCGGCCGCTCTCGCCGCTGCGATCGCGCGCGCCTTGTTGCCGGTCAACGTGAGGACGTCGGAGCTGGGCCCGATGAACGCGAGCCCGGCAGCGGCGCACGTCTCGGCGAGCTCGGGATTCTCCGAGAGGAAGCCGTAGCCCGGATAGATCGCGTCAGCCCCTGCCGCAACAGCGGTGCCAACGATCAACTCCGGATCCAGGTATGCGCGGACTGGGTGCCCGCGCTCTCCGATCTGATACGACTCATCGGCCTTGAGCCGGTGCTCAGAACCGCGGTCTTCCCATGGGAAGACGGCCACGGTCTGGGCACCGAGCTCGTAGGCCGCGCGAAAGGCCCTGATCGCGATCTCTCCGCGGTTTGCGACCAGAACCTTCCGGAACATGTAGCGACTCCTGGTGTTTGAGGTCAGCCGAGCACGTCGGCGAGTTCGATAGACGCCACGCCGTGGGCTTCCGCCACGGGAGCGTTGGTGACGTTTCCCCCGTGGGTGTTCAGTCCGAGGGCGAGCGCCTTGTCGTCGCGGCAAGCCTGCTTCCAGCCCTTGTCTGCCAGCGCCACGGTGTACGGCAGCGTGGCGTTTGTGAGCGCGTAGGTAGAGGTGTTTGGCACAGCACCCGGCATGTTGGCCACGCAGTAGAAGGTCGAGTTGTGCACCTGGTACGTCGGGTCGGCGTGCGTCGTGGCGTGGGTGTCCTCAAAGCAGCCACCTTGGTCCACGGCGATGTCGACGAGAACCGATCCAGGCTTCATCTGAGCGACCAGGTCGTTGGTGACCAGCTTGGGTGCAGCCGCACCCGGGATCAGGACCGCCCCGATCACCATGTCAGCTTCCGTGACCTGCTGCTGGATTGCGAGCTTGGACGACGCCAAACCATGCACCCGGTTGTTGTAGCGCCAGAACGACATGCGCAGCTTGTCCAGGTCGGTGTCGAGCAGCGTGACGTCTGCGCCCATGCCGAGAGCGATGTTCGCCGCGTTCTGACCCGACACTCCGGCGCCAATGATCACGACCTTGGCATTCGCGACGCCACCGACACCACCCAACAGAGTTCCCCGGCCGCCCTGTGCCTTGAGCAGCGAGTACGCGCCGACCTGGGGCGCCAGACAGCCGGCAACCTCAGACATCGGGTAGAGCAGCGGAAGGCCGCCGGAAGGCAGCTGGACGGTCTCATATGCGATGCCGGTGGTCTTCGCCCTCACCAACTCATCGGTCAGGGCCCGGTCGGCGGCGAGGTGCAGGTAGGTGAACAGAATGAGGTCGTCGCGCAGTCGGTGGTACTCCTCGGCGATCGGCTCCTTGACCTTGAGGACCATCTCGGCCGAGCCCCACACGTCGTCAGCAGAGTCGAGGATCTTCGCACCGGCTGCGGCGTACTCGCTGTCAGTGACCGAAGACCCAGCACCTGCGCCCGCCTCGACGAAGACGTCGTGGCCGCGTGCGCTCAGTTCGTGAACGCCGATGGGCGTGATCGCCACGCGGTATTCGTGATTCTTTACTTCCTTTGGTACGCCGATGCGCATGGTGGTCTCCTAGTCGAGGTCGGGCTCCAAAAGTGACCGAATCTTCAATGGATAGCCACCACGGGCGAACTTCTGTCGCAACATTGACGCAAGTTCGTATATTGTTCGACGATGACAGGCAGCAGTCCCGAGTCGGCGAATCCTGTTCGGCGGTTCCGAACCGATTCGAAACTGGACGAGGTCGACCGTCGGTTGCTAACCGAACTGTCCGAGGACGCCCGACTCCCGAACAACGCGCTGGCTGAGCGCGTCGGCGTCGCCCCGTCGACATGTTCAATGCGACTTCGGCGACTTCGCGAGATTGGAGCGATCCGGGGGTTTCATGCCGACATCGCCCCTGAGGCCCTTGGCTTGCCGATCCAGGCGATGATTGCAGTGCGGGTGCAACCCAACGCGCGTGCACGGATCGGTGACTACACCAGTCGATTGGCACGTCTCCCCGGCGTTCTCAACGTCTACTTCCTTGCCGGAAACGTCGACTTTCTGATCCAGGTAGCGGCCGCGTCACCTGATGCACTCCGCCGCTTTGTGACAGAGCACCTCAGCGCCTCGCGCGAGTTCGCCTCTACCGAGACGAGCCTGGTCTTCGACCACGTGCGCGGAGACATCTAGAGCGTTCGTGACGGCTTCTTGCCGGCAGCAACTGGACACGCGCTAGGGATCCCGCAGCACGATTTACCCAGGGTCAGGACGCCGAGCGGGCACCGCACACGCTGACCTGGTCTAGCGAGCTCGGTCTCGCTCTCGCGGATCAGGCGGATCGCTACGCCGGCCGTCACCCAATCCTCGAACTCTTCGGGCGACCTCCCAATCAGCTCCTCGATCCTCTGGATGCGCTGGCGGAGGGTGTTGCGATGGATGAAGAGCTCCGCCGACGACTTCGCCGCCGAGCCGCTGTTGGTGAGAAACGAGTCGAGGGTCTGGGCGAGGTCGGTGGAGTTGTCGATGTCGTACTTCAACACTGCGCCGAATGAGTTCATGAGCTCTCTCAAGTCGCCAGCCATGCCAATGGCGGTTCTGGGAAGCAGACGCAGATGAGCGATGTCCTCGAAACCCACGACCTCGCTGTCCGACGGCGCGGTCAGCTCAGCCCAGTAGAACGCGTGCAGCGCGTGGCGGATCGCCCGATGCAGTTCGTTCGCATCGTTGGCGACAGGGCCGACGCCGGCAGTCAGACGGACGCCAGGCTGCTTGCCGAGATCGCCAAGACGGCTGACTAGAGCGAGCCGGCGTCCCGGTTCGGAGGCTTCCAGCAACGCTACGTACCTGCCGCCGGTCCCCAGAAGGATTGACTCGCCGCCTTGGGTGTCGAGCACGTCCTGCAGCGCGAGTCGGACACGCTCATCATCTGGCGTGCGCAGTTCCGCAGCGTTGTTGGTCTGTACCCGGATGACCGTGGCGCAGCTCGTTCGGTATCTCCAACCGTACCGATGCAGGATCGATTCGGTTGTGCTCACATCCGTCGATGTGAATAGCTGGTCGAGCACGGGACGGACACGTTCGGTCCCGTGCAGAGAAAGGGCGCCGGCAGCGATCTGTGCTCCGATTCCCTCGAGGAGAACCTCGTCGTCGGCTCTGAACTTCTTCATCCGGAAACAGGTCACTGCACCGATCGGTGCGCTAGTGCCCAGCGGTATGCGCAGCCGCTGCATCGACAGCGGGGTCAAGGTCTCAAGGAGGACGCTGCGGTCGAGCGGTCGAGTTCCCCACGCCCCGCCATGCTCCTCTCGGAACGAGCTTGAGATAGCCATGCCGTAGGTTCCGTGTTGAGCATGCGCGCTGTCCGTTGTGACCTCGATGACGCACACGTCGGATTCGAGGTCCACCGCGCACTGCGACGCCATGGCGTGCAGGCAACTCTCCAACGATCCCCAGGAGTCTTCCGGCAGGTCCCGAAGGAATTGCGCGGCGGCGGACTGAACTCTCAGCTGGGTCAGCGTTTCCGATTGCACCAAACCGCTTGCGAGGAGGCCGCCCACCTCGCTGGCAAGGCTCACGTCGCTGGAATCGAATGCGTTCTTCTTGAGAGCATAGAGAGTGAAGACGCCGAGCACGTCCTCACCTGGTGCCACGATGGGGATCGCGACCATCGACCGGAAGGATCCTTCTCGAAGCTCCGGAAAGTCCTTGTACCGAGGGTCCTTTTGAGGATCTTTGCCGAGAACCACGGCCTGTCGCATCAGTGCAACCCAACCGGTGACGCCCTCGCCGATCCGCAGCTTGATCTTCCCCAAGTGCCCTTGCTGCCAGCCGTCGGTCGCAACGCGGAGGACCAATCTCTCCTCGTCGCGATCCCACAGGTAGACGAACGCACCCGCGGCCCTCGTGGCCCTCGCGGTGAGCTCGACAGCTCTCTGAGCGAGAGCGAGCGAGTCCCGACCCTCGCTCATCAGCGCGGTCAGCTCCGCGAGAGTTGCCGCTCGCCTTTCGGCCGCCGCAAGTGACTCGCGCAGGACCTCGACGTCACCTGTCGAGCGAATATTGACGCTCGACCGATCGCCTTCCTCGCCCATGACGATACGGTCCCATGACTGTGTCACCTGCGTCGACGGGCCCGGCCGTCAGATGTGCTCGAGGTATCGGGCGACTTCCCATTCAGTGACCTGAGCCCTGAACTGTTGGACCTCCCAGCGTCGAGTGGCGACGTAGTGGTCCACGAATGCGTCGCCGAGCAGAGTCCGGGCCGTGTTGCTGTTCTCCAGGACATCGCAAGCCGACTCGAGGGTGTGCGGAAGCGCCGTCTCGGGGCCAACTTGCTCGTAGGCGTTGCCCTCCATCGGCGCGGGCGGAGTCAGCCCCTTGGAGATGCCGTGCAGTCCGGCTGACAAACTGGCCGCGATGACGAGGTACGGATTGGCGTCGGCGCCGGCAATGCGGTTCTCGATGCGCGCGGCCGGACCGGCGCTGGGGATTGCGCGCACCGCGACGGTTCGGTTGTCGTAGCCCCACGTTGAGCTCGAACCGGCCCACGAGCCACCTTCGGTTCGCTTGTAGGAGTTGATGGTCGGAAGGTACAGCGCAGTCATGTCCTTCGCGAGGTCTACGACTCCAGCCATGTATGCCTCGCCGACCGCGCTGAGCCGGCCCGGCTCCTCGGGGTTCGCAAAGGCAATGTTGCCATGAGCGTCCACGAGGCTCTGGTGGAGGTGACCCGAGGATCCAGCCCATTCCGGTGAGAGCTTCGCGATGAAGGAGGCCGTGCAGCCGTGCTTGGCTGCAATTTCCTTAATGGAGTTCTTCAGGAGCATGGCCCCGTCGGCGGCGGCCAGGGCGTCGCAGTACCGCATGTTGACCTCGAACTGGCCCGGACCGTGCTCACTATTGCTTGCTTCGATGTAGATCCCGTAGGCGGCCAACTGCTCGCGGATCTCGCCAATCAGGTACTCCGAGCCGGTGTCGCGCTGGACGCTGTATGTGTGGTTGCCGCGGGAGAAGGGTTCGAGATCGCGGAAGCCCTTCGCCTCCAGCTCATCAGCCGTGCCCTTGAGCAGGTAGACCTCCAGCTCGTACCCGCACTTGGGCGCATAACCAGCCGCGTTCGCCTGCTCAACGATCCGTCGCAGGAGCGCTCGCGGGGCCAGCTCGAGCAGGGTCCCGTCCATCTCGTAGATGTCGCAGATCACCGAAGCCGTGCCTGGTTCCCAAGGCACGAGCTTCAGTGTGCTCAGGTCAGGCAGAAGGGTGATGTCGGGGTATCCGGTCTGCCATCCCGTGTACTTCAGGTTCGGGATCGACTGATCCTGCAGGTCCCATCCGAACAGGATGTTGCAGATATTCGTTCCCTTGCTGGCCACGCTCTCCAAGAAGTAGGGCGCCGCGATCCGCTTACCCCGCCAGAGCCCGTCGACATCGACCGCACCGACCTTGAATGTCTTGATTTGGTGCTCGTCGACGAAGGCTTGGAGCTCGTTGGCGGTGCTGACAGAGGGCTGTTCGTTGGACACTGGTCCTACCTCGCTTTGGGGTGTGATCTGAAGCACTAATTCGATGCTAGGGCGGACGGCCTAGCCCGTATGTAGCCGTGGCGCACACGTCTGGAACTCATGGAGTGCGCTGCGCACTTCGTCGTGCGCGGCAGGTTGGTAGTGGGTGGGGGCACACCTGCCGGTCAACCGGTCATGGACATCGAGTCGCGCATGGCGAGCGCGAACTCTCGGGGGGCATTGATTGAGATCCATGCGATCGGGCGCGCATCTCGTTCCACGGTGTAGAACGACGACTTACGCTCTGGATTCGACATCTGGGCGACGAGCTCGCCGTCGGGCGCTGGGGTGCCAAGGATCTGAACGCGGCGGCCGAACTGATGCGTCCAGAAGTAGGGCAACTCGGCCGAAAGAGGGCTGAGCCCCATGATCGTCCGCGCGACATGTCTGCCCTGACGCTGCGCAGACGTCCAGTCTTCACGCCGGCTGACAACTCCGTACTGGTCGGACCAAGCAGCAACATCACCGATGGCGTGAATGTGGGGCATCGGCCGACCCAAGAGGTCGACGGCCGTTCCGTCTGGATCGCAGCGAATCCCGTCACGAAGATCGAGCCCGGAGCCGTTCAACCACGACACGCAGGGTCGCGTTCCGACAGCGCTGACAACCACGTCCGCCTGGACGGGACCTCTCGTCGTCTCGACTGTCAACCCCGAATTCGCCGCTTGGACCGTTTCGACAACCGTTTCGAGCATCAGGTTGACGCCCGCCTCGCGGATCCACGTCTCCGCCTCTGGCCCAAGGTATCCGCCGAGAAAGCGTTCCAGCGGCCTGGAGGCGATGTCGACCAGAGTGACTCGCGCGCCACGATCCACCGCGCTCGACGCGAGCTCAGTGCCAATCGTGCCAGCGCCCAGAATGACCAGGCGCGCTTCGTCTCTAAGCTGGCTGCGTAAGGCACGCGCGTCCTCGGCGGTTCGGAAATGGAGAACGTCGGGGTGTATCCCCGGGATCCGAACCGGCGAGGCACCCGTGGCCACGACAATGTCACGGCCAGTGATGCGCAGGATGCGGCCATCATTCTGGTGCACCGTGACGCTGGACTTCGCCACATTAACGCCGACGACCGACCCAGATACCAATTCGCACTCGTCGGCCCACCACGGCGCCTCGGGCGCCGCCGCCTCACCGCCCAGGAATTCCTTGGACAGCGGAGGACGATCGTAGGGAGTGTCAGGGTCATGGTCGACGACCACGATCTTGTCGTCGTACCCGTCCGATCTGAGCTGAGCGATCAGCGACGCCGCAGCGACGCCTCCGCCCACGACCAGGACTCCGACACTCTCGTCCATCACTCCGCCACTTCGCTCACAGAGATAGCGCGCTCCGGGCAGTTGGCGACAGCGAGCTTGACCGGGTTGGGCAACTCCTCGAACTGCGCCCGGTCGTCGGGCACGAACGCGTAGCCCTCGTCGTCGAAGTCGAACACGTCCGGAGCGAATGCCAAGCACCGTGCGTGACCTTGGCACTTGGCTGGATCAACCGATACCCGTTGCATGGCTGGTCACTTTCCGATCTTCAGCGTGAGGGATCCGACGCCGTGCCATTGCTCGTCCGGGTTGGCCAACGAGAACGCAGGAACAGCGGCGAGGAACTCCTCGAGCGCAATGATCAGCTCCTGGCGCCCAAGGTTCGAGCCCAGGCAGCGATGAATGCCTCCTCCGAACGCGAGGTGTCGGTTGTTCTCCCTGTCGATGACGATGTCGTCGGGGCGGTCGTACACCTGGGGGTCACGGTTGCCGGCACCGAAAACGAGAACGACACGATCGCCCTGCTTGAGCTGCTGGCCGGAGACCTCAACGTCCTTGAGGCACGTCCGCGCCATTGCCTGGACCGGTGACAGCGTGCGCAGGAACTCCTCGCTCGCCAGCGGGATGAGGTCGGGATCGTTGCGGAGGCGCTCCTGCTCCTCGGGATGCTGCGCGAGGTACCAAAGGCTGGACCGGATTGCCCAGGCGGTGGTGTCCAGGCCGGCAAGGAACAGCAGGAAGCAGTACGAGAGCAACTCCTCGTGGGTGAGCTTGCGTCCCTTGATCTCCGCAGCAGTCAGTTCCGCGATCAGGTCGTCGGTGTGCTCAACCTGGTCGCGCTCCTTGAGCAGGTTGTCGAAATACTCCATGACTTCCTGCCCGGCCTTCCAGGCGCGGTCGGGGTTGACGGTGCGTTCGTAGATGATGTCATCGACCCACTGATCGAACTTGGGCCAGTCCTTCTCGGGAAATCCCGCGAGGCGGCTGAACACGATCGTAGGCATGGGACGGGCGAACAACGCGCTTGCGTCGACGACGTCGCGACTGGCTACGTCTGCGGCGAGTTCGCGCGCGGTCTTGTGCATGCCCTCGTCGAGCTTCGCAACCATCTTCGGGGTGAACAGCGGCAGCAGGATACGCCGGTAGTCGGTGTGTTCCGGCGGGTCGATGTCGATCGGGATCAGCGGCACGTCCGTGCCGAATGCCGGCAGCAGCATCGACGGGGCGACAGAGAAGGTTGACGGGTCCTGCTCGGCAGCGAAGATGTCTTCGCTGTTCATCATGTACCAAAAGCCGCCGTGCTTCTCGCTGCGGCCGACGGGGCACTGACCCCGAAGATCGCTGTAGGTCTCGAAGATGTTGTCCAGGGCGGATCCGTGGAAGTCGAAGTCGACTTCGGATGTCTGGTTGTCGGGCATGGTTTCCCTCTCCTATGCGATGGTCGAGATTCGGTCCGCAGCCCGGGCCACGAATGCGGAGAACAGTGCGAACTGCCGGTGGTCATGAGGAGCCATGTGCTCGGGGTGCCACTGGACCGCCAAGATGTCCGCGTCGGTCGCCTCGACTGCCTCGATGACGTCGCCGCACATCGCCGTGACCACGAGCCCGCTGCCGAGGTTGCGGAGTCCCTGGTGGTGGTAGCTGTTCACCGGGGCTACGTCGAGGTCGCTCCCGAAGATCTCGGCGAGGCGCGAGCCGGGCGTTGTGGTGATGTGGTGGCTGTGCTCGTGGCTCGGGTTGGTCTGCCAGTGATCATGCTCGGTCTCGAGTTCCTGGATCAGGTTGCCACCGCGCAGAACATTGACCAGTTGCATTCCGCGACAGATCGCGAGGACCGGGAGCTCGCGCCTCATAGCCTCCTGATAGAGGGCGACCTCGAACGCGTCACGGTCACGCCTTACTCCGTAGACCGTCGGGTCGGGCGGTTCGCCGTACAGCTCCGGGTCCAGGTCGCCACCACCGGTCAACATCAGACCGTCGATGCGATCGAGAAGATCGGCAGGCGGGTCAAGGGTGACCGGCAGGATGACGGGCTGCCCACCGGCTGCGTATATCGCGTTGGTGTAAGCGGTGTTGAGCTTGGTGCAGTCCTTCGGACCGAACGCAGTCGGAAGCTCCTCTGCGGCGGCCGAGACACCAATGAGCGGGCGAGACAATTTAGTACACCGTCCAGCCGCCGTCGACGAACAGCGTCGCTCCGGTAACCCAACTGGCCTTCTCGCTGCCGAGGAACGAGACGGCGTTCGCGACGTCCTCGGGCTGCCCGACCCGACCCATGGGCGTGCGCTCGAGGAGCCAGTTCAGCACCTCGGGATTGCCCAGCACCGCGCGCGTGAAGGGCGTCTCGATGAAACCGGGCGCGACGGCGTTGACCCGGATCTTGTTGCTCGCGCACTCGACAGCAAGTGCGCGGGTGAGCTGGAGCAAAGCGCCCTTCGATGCGTTGTAGTGGATCTGGGGATGGCCACTGCTCGAGATGACGATGTGGGCTTCAACCGAGGTGATGTTCACGATCGCCGCGGTCGCGTTGTCCCCTCGAGCGGCGACCCCCTCGCGCAGTAGCCCGTTCATCGCTTGGCTCATGAGGAAGGGGCCGGTCGAGTTGACCGCGAACACCTGGTCCCATTCCTCACGAGACAGGTCCTCGAAGTTCGAGCCCTTGACGATGCCCGCATTGTTGACCAGCAGGTCGAGGCGGCCGAAGGCGGACGCGATCTCGTTCGCGGCAGCGTGCACCGAGTCCTCCTCAGCGACGTTCGCCTCGACCGCGATGGCCTGGGGGTACTTCTCGGTGATCTCCCGCAGCGAGTCGAGGTTGATGTCGAGCAGAGCCACACTGGCTCCCTCGTCGAGCAGCGTCTCGGCGATCGCCTTGCCGTTGCCCGAGCCTGCACCGGTGACGGCGGCGTACCTTCCCAGGTGAGTAGACATGAACTGGTTCTCCTGATCGTGGTCCGGGCGACCCTTTCTTGGCAGTGACGTGCTGTCGCAGTGACGTTCTGCCAGGGGCCGCTGGATGCGGCGGGGGCCGCCTTGTGACTCCAACCTAGGTGTGACCCAGACCTCTGTCTGTGGTCGAGATGCACACCGTTCGGCGCCCTGGAGGGCACTGCGCACGTTGTCCGCCGTGCGGCACGGACCGAGCATTGGTGAACATCTCCCCTGGATCCCGCCGCGACCGTTGACGGCCGGGGTCGGACACCAACAACACCCTGAGGACCTGACGTGACCGACGTGAATTCCGTGATCAACCCGGCAACCGAAGAGGTCATTGCCGAGTTCCCTATGGCCGACGTTGCGGAGGCCGAGGCAGCGATCGACCGCTCGAAGAAGGCTCAGCGAGAGTGGGCGTCGCTTTCGCTCAACGAGCGCCGCGACGGGATGCTCGCCATCGCTGCCGTCGTCGACGCCAACCTCGAGGAGCTCGCCCGACTCGAGTCCTCCGACGTGGGCAAGCCGATCAGCGACGCCCGCGGCGAGGTTGCCATGGTGGCCAACTGCTTCCGCTACTACGCAGGCGTGGTCGACAAGATCCTTGGTGAAACCATCCCGGTCGACGGTGGCGTCGACATGACGTTCAGGGAGCCGATGGGTGTCGTGGCGGTGATCTCGCCGTGGAACTTTCCGCTCCCGATCGCGTCGTGGAACATCGCCCCCGCGCTTGCAGCCGGCAACTCGGTCATCGTGAAGCCAGCCGACATCACGACGTTGTCGACGCGTCGGTTCGGCGAGCTCGTTGCCACGCTCAATCTGCCTGCCAACTTGGTGCAGGTCATCTGCGGGCCTGGTCGAGTGGTTGGTCGTGTGCTGACCAGCCACCCAGGCGTTGCAAAGGTCAGCTTCACCGGTTCGACAGCGACCGGGCAGGACGTCATGCGTTCGGCTGCGGACACCATGAAGAGAATCACTCTCGAGCTTGGTGGGAAGTCAGCCAACGTCGTCTTCGCCGATGCCGACTTGGACCTGGCCATCAAGTCCGCGCCGGGTGCGGTGTTCGGTAACACGGGCCAGGACTGCTGTGCTCGAAGCCGCATCCTGGTCGAGCGCAAGGCGTTCGACGACTTCGTATCAGGCTTTGTCGCTGCCACCGAGTCGCTGAAGATCGGTGACCCTGCCGACCCCGAGACGCATCTCGGTCCGCTGGTTTCGCGCGACCACCACTCGAAGGTCTCCTCGTTCATCACCGACGACGCCGTCCTGGCCGGCCAGGCTCCCGACGGCCCCGGCTTCTGGATGGCGCCGAGGGTCGTGGTGGACCCCGACCTCACCTCCCGCGTGGTGACCGACGAAATCTTCGGGCCCATCGCCGCGATCATCCCGTTCGACAGCGAGGAAGAGGCGATCCGCCTCGCGAACGACACGATCTACGGCCTCAGCGGGTCCATCTGGACCACGGACCTGGGACGGGCATTCCGCGTGGCGCGCGCGATGGAAAGCGGCACACTATCGGTGAACTCCAACAGTTCTGTGCGTCTGCAGACGCCCTTCGGCGGCTTCAAGCAATCGGGATTCGGTCGAGAGCTTGGCCTGGAGGCGATCAACGGGTACACCGAGCTGAAGAACGTCTTCATCAACACTCAAGCGTAACGTCGCAAGGACGTGTCCGGGTGGACGATCCGCGTTCACCCGGGCATGCCCGCGGTGCCTGCTCAGCGCGTCGCGGGCGCCGAAGCCTCCGCGTCGGGCCGACGCTGAATTCCTGCTCGGTGCACGCGGGCGCCCTGGCGCGTCTCTAGCGTGCAGCGCGCACGATCGCGGCGAATCTGGATGCGAAAAGCGCGGTGTTCTGTGCTACGACGTCTTCCTGCTGCGCGAACTGCTTACGTCCGTGCTCCAACCTCTGGACGGCAACGGGGTCGCCGCCGGAGTACTGCGAGACCCAGTTCTCATAGGTCATCTTTCCGATCTCCGGGTGGAACTGCACGCCCCAAGAACTATCGCGTACGCGGAAGGCTTGGTGCGGGTACATGTCGGAGTAGGCCAGCCACTCAGCGTCGTCCGGGAGCTCGGCGATCATGTCGCCATGCATCGCTCCCATCCGCAGTGGGTTGGGCAGCTGATTCACGAGCGCGTCGGAGTCAGCTTCCTCGCGCCAGTGGACACGCACGACACCGGCTTCCAGCCCGCTGTCGCCTAGGGCAACCTCTCCGCCGAACGCCTGGGCCATCAGTTGGGCGCCAAGGCAGATGCCGAGGCTTGGCCGTCGAAGCTTCGCGGCCGAGCGGTACAGGGCCCGGATGTCTTCGAGCCAGGGGTAATGGTGGTCATGCAACGAACTCATGTCCCCGCCCAGCACGAGAAGTCCGTCGGCGTCCAATTCCTCGGGCACCCGGTCGAAGGCGTGCGGTTGGACGACGTTCCACTCGACGCCGGCCTTTACGAACCACGGCTCGAACTGGTCGATCGGGTCGGCCGGGTCCGGTTGGATCACCAGCAGGGTGACGCGACTAGGGTCAGAGTTCATGCCATCTCCTTTGACTTGCGCGAGACAACCTCAGGGAATGAATCCCCACGGTTGCCGAGAATGACCATCGCCTTCCTGGGCGCCGGCTCCAGCCGACAGGGTCTGGATGAACCACGCCGCCACTCGGCGGATCAGGAAGCACAGCACACAAACTGGCCCTGTGCCTTCGAGAACGTCGGGACCTGGCATCAGATCGGCAAGGCTGGGTCATCGACGCCTACGGTCTGACGAGCCTGGAAGAAGCGGACCATGTCCGTAGGGCCATGAGCACCGATTCCGGCGTTGTTCCAGAACTCCTGCTCGGAGCCATCAGCGAGATCGGCCAACTTGCACCCGTTGATGCGGACCTCTCCTGCGGGCATGCGGCTGCCAAGATCCATCGCCTCGTCGAGATCAGACCCGAACACGAAGCCGGCCAGACCGGTTTCCGGGCCATACG
The DNA here is from genome assembly GCF_055380375.1 of Nocardioides sp. DN36. Classification (NCBI taxonomy): domain Bacteria; kingdom Bacillati; phylum Actinomycetota; class Actinomycetes; order Propionibacteriales; family Nocardioidaceae; genus Nocardioides; species Nocardioides sp. DN36. The sequence continues at coordinate 176,093 of NZ_AP043822.1, forward strand.
ACGCCTGCAGAGCCTCCTCAGACGAGCTGACACTGTGCACGGAGACCACAGGCCCGAACAGTTCCCGCGTCGAGCGCTCAGCCGCGGCCCCGACCACGACCGTGGGGGCGAAGAACCATCCGTCCAGGTCCGGGAGCGAGGAGTTGCTGAGCGCCTTGCCGCCTGCGTCGGCTAGTTCGTCGACGCGCCGTTGCAGATGGTCGAGGTGGGAAGCGTGCGCAAGCGGACCGACCTCACTGGCTTTGTCCAGGCAGTGACCGACTCGCTTGCGACCCAACTCCTCGAAGAGGGCCTCGACGAGCTCGTCATGTCGGCTGCCATCGACCATTACCTTTCCGGGTGCCTCGCACCACTGCCCATTGAGCTTCGTCATCCCTTCGGCGATGGCTGCAGCCGCCTTCGGTATGTCTGCGTCGCGCATGACGATCGCCGGGTTGTGTCCGCCCAGCTCAAGCTGCAAGGCAGTGAAGTGTGGTGCGGCTGCCACGGCAACGGCGCGGCCACCGTTGCCGCCCCCAGTGAACGAGATCGCACGAACGCGGGGGTCCGAAACCAGCTGAGCACCGACCTCGGCTGCCCCGTGCACGAGTTGGAAGACTGCGGCGGGCAGAGCCAATTCGTCGATGGCGGCCTCGATGACCTCGGCCACGATCTGACAACCCGCCGGCGCCCACTCTGATGGCTTGAGGATGACCGGGCAGCCGGCGGCAAGAGCACTCGCGACCTTGGCAACGCCAACAAACGTCGGTGCGTTCCAGGGCGCAATCACCACCGCGGGCCCGATCGGCCGCCGAAGAAGACGCACGTCTCTCGCGCCGGCCGGCAGTGGTGTCGAGGTTCCGACCTCCAGTAACTGATCGCGTGCCGAGCGCACGCGAGGTCCGAGGAACGACGCCATCATCGTTGCCACGCCGAGCGGGTTCCCGGTGGCCATCGCGTCCTCGTGACCGAGCTCGTCGATGCGTTGCACCAGGCCGTCGGCGACGAGGTCCAGGAGATCGACTCTCGTCTGCACCGGTACGCTCGCCCAGACCCCGCTCCGATGCAGCGCTTCGGCCGCACCAAGAGCGTTCTCCACCTCTTGCGGGTCGGTAGCGAGCTGCTCCTGGCGGGGCGCACCGGTGTTGGGGTCGTCAAGGGTCGCACCGAGCCGGAGCCGCGGCTCCTTCCACGTTCCACCGACGAGGTCGATCTGGGCTCTCGGTTTGCGGATCTCGTTCATGGACGGAGTTCCTTCGTATCGTGGTGGTGGTGAGTTGCAGCAGAGGATTGGGCGTCCCATGTGTCGGCCGTTATTGGGAGACCACCCAGCTTGAATCGCTCGATCTTCTCGGTCGGGGTCTTCGGCAAATGGTCGACGATGTCGATGTACCGAGGCATCATGTAACGGGGCATGTGATCGCGGGCGTGTTCAGCGAGGACTTCTGGGGTCAGTGACTGACCAGACTGCAAGACGACGAACACGCGGATGTCATCTTCGGAGAGGTCGCTCGGCACTCCCACGGCAGCGGACTCGAGCACGAGGGGATGCATGTCGATCGCTGCTTCGACATCCGTCGCGGCGATGTTTTCCCCGCGCCTGCGAATGACCTCCTTGCCGCGCGCGGCGAAGTAGAGGTTGCCGTGCTCGTCGACGCGGCCGAAATCGTTGGTGTGAAACCATCCGCCGCGAAATGCATCCTGGGTGGCCTCAGGCATCCCGTAGTAGCCGTTCATCACGAGGCCCGGCTCGTCGCTTCTGATCAGGATTTCGCCCATCTGACCGACCGGAACGTCGTTTCCATCAGGATCGCCGATCCTGATCTCGTACTCGTCGATGATGCGGCCGCATGACCCCGCCACACGCGGGAGACCTAGCGGCTGATAGGCGGGAACTCCGGCGTCGGTCAAGCCGTAGACCTCGACGAGGTCGAAGCCGAACCTCTCTCGCCAGTGCGGCTCGCACGCTGGCATGGGTACGCCCCAGGCGAGTCGGACTGGGTGGTCGCGGTCGCGTCCAGTGGGGGGCTGCTTCCACAGCATGTTGGCGGTCGCTCCCATGAAGTTGAACACCGTCGCCCCATGTTGCCGGACTTGGTCCCAGAATCGAGAAGCCGAGAAGCGGGCCGACAGCGCGGCGGTTGCACCTGTGACGAGCGCGGCTCCTACCGTCAAGGTTGCCCCGTCGATGTGGAAGAGCGGAAAGGGGGTGAAGAGCACGTCTTCCGGCTCGAAGTGCAGGTACTTCGAGTGCAGTTGTGCCTGACGAACCAGGTACGCGTGGGAGAGCTCGCACGCTTTGGGCACGCCGGTCGATCCAGACGTGAAGAGCATTGTGGCCGTGGCCAGCGGATCAGGCTCTGTTGGCTCCGGTGAGGCACCGTCGACCGCAAGCATTCCGAGAGGCAGGCTTTCAGGCAGCAGCCGTCGCCAACTGTCATCCCCGTCGGGGTTTACGTAGACCGGAACGCAGGCGCCGACACCATTGTAGTGGCAGGCCGTGGCGAGCGTCGCAGCGTGGGCGGCATCGATCACGATGATCGAGGGATCGACCATCTGGATGGCCCTGGAGAGCAGGAACGGCGTCAGACCTGGGTTGGCTGGGACGTTGATCGCCCCAATCCTGTTGAGGGCTAGCCACGTGACCACATGGTCCACGCTGCTGTCCATGACGAGCAGAACCCGATCTCCGGCGTGCACGCCGCGGCGCTGAAAGCCGGCAGCGAAGGAGTCGACCCGGTCGTGGGCCTCTTGGTACGTGAGCGACACGTCACCGACCCGCAGGAATGCCTTCGACGGTCGGCGCCGTGCCTGGTCGGCGAGCGTCTCGGACAGGGTGTCCACCATGGTTCCGACGGGCTCGTTTCGCATTGCGGCCGTCATGCTGTTTGTTCCTTGGTGGCATGCGGCACGACGACCGTGCCGGTCGCGGTAACGAGAGTGAGTGGGCTGGGCAGTGGCCGGCTGACGGTTTGGCCCTCCTTGGGAACGGCCCGCGCGACGGCGACGGCGCTGAAGCCGATGGTGCGGCTCCTACGGCCCACCGCCAGCACCTCAGCACGTACTTCGAGGACGTCCCCGGCGAGCAGTGGGGACAGGAAGGTCAGATCGCGGTACCCAGCGAACAGACCTTCGTCGCCGTCAAGATGGATGGAGAGATCAGTGGCGGCGTCACCGAACAGACCCACGATGTACGCTCCTGCCGCCAGGTTTCCGGCGTAGTGGACGGCACCGTAGTCGACGTAACGGCGATGCTTGACGGCGAATCCGACGCGGCTGGCGGCATTTTCGATGGTTGCCGTCACGAGGCTGCGTCCTCGAACTCCACGACGACCCTGACGGTGGTTGGGTCGGTCATGGCGGCGAACCCTTCGTTGATCGACGAAAAGGTCCTGGCTTGCGTCACCATGTCGTCCAGATTGAGCCGGCCCGAGCGGTAGTGGTCTGTGAAGATGTCCACGTCGCTGAGGAACCGGTTCGCGCCCATATATGCGCCTTGGATGCGTCGATCGCCGTAGACGAGCGCATCAGCAGAGATGCGCAAGGCGGTGTCCGCAGGCATCAGTCCCAAGATCGTGGCGGTTCCAGCCGCTCCCAGCGCATTGAACGCAAGCTCCGCCGTCGCTGCACGACCCACCGCTTCGATCGTGTGGGTGAATCCTTCGGGCTCGATGGCGCGAAGAAGCTCGAGCGTTTCGACTGCTTCGCGTTGCGCCACGACACCGTCGGTCGCACCGAACCGCTTGGCCAGTTCAAGCTTCTGCTCGGAGGTGTCGACGGCGACGACTTTGCGGGCCCCGGCCAGTCGAGCGCCTTGGATTGCAGCGATTCCTACCCCGCCGCAGCCGATGACGGCGACAGTGTCCTCGGCGGTGACGCGCGCGCCATGGATCGCTGCACCGACGCCGGTGGTAACGCAACAACCTAACAAGCACGCCACCTTGGCCGGTATCGCATCATCGATCACGCCAAGCGAAGCCTCGCTCACGACGAATGCCTCCGCGAAGGCCCCGATGCCCCCCAACGCATTGATCGGTTCGCCGTCGGTGGTCATGAACTTGGGTCGAGGGCGAGCGCGCATCTGGTCCACACGCATGCACTGCGTCGGTCGACCCGCCAGGCACTGGCGGCAGAGGCCGCACGCCGGCGTCACCGTTGCAACGACCCGGTCACCGATCTTGAGCCCCGATACTGCCGCTCCGACTCGCTCGACGGTACCTACTACCTCGTGGCCAAGGATCGCGGGCAGCTCGATCTCCAGGGATCCGTCCAGGTAATGCAGGTCGCTGTGACATAGCCCTGCAGCCAACGTCCGGACCAGGACCTCATGGTCAAGCGGGTCATCGAGGATGACAGGCCGCAAGTCGAGCGGTTGCCCGGACTTGGTCATGACGGCGGCGGTGACCTGCGTCGGCATCTGTGGGTGGCTCCCTGCGGTTGGTCGTCGAGGCTGCTGGCCCGACCATCGTGTGGCCGAAGCCGATCCGCGACAACGTGCGGGAGGCACTGCCATGGCGCGGATCGTGTGCATCGGCACCACAAGGGTGTGAGACAGCGACGCATACCGTTGTTCTCCCGCGTCAGGCACGCGCCTGGTCGTGCAACCGCAACAAACAGCCGGAGATCCAGCAATGACTTACGTGATCACTCATGGGTGCTGTAGCGACGCCTCCTGCATTCCGGTCTGCCCCGTCCAATGCATCCGACCCCGGCCAGGCGACCCGGACTTCACGACCGCCGAACAGCTGTACATCGATCCGGCCACGTGCATCGACTGCGGCGCCTGCATGGATGAATGTCCGGTCAGCGCTATTCACCCCGAATGGGACCTTCCGGATGAGTTGAGCGAGTACTTGGCCGTGAACGCTGACTACTACGTTGACAACCCGATCGTCGAGTCCTCTCCCGTTGAACCGCCTCGTCATACGCTTCCGGCGGACCGGCCAGAATTGCGAGTCGCTATTGTCGGAACCGGACCGGCTGGGTGCTACGCGGCTGCCGCACTGACCGACGTCAAGGGGGTCAGCGTCACCCTCTTCGAGCGGCTTCCGACCCCGTTCGGTCTGGTCCGTGCAGGCGTTGCGCCCGACCACGCAGAAACCAAGCAGATCACCCGCCGGTTCAGCGCGATGATGGCCCGACCGGCGGTCACCTGCTATTTCAACGTCGAGATCGGCCGTCACATCAACCTCGAGGAGCTCCTCGAACATCATCACGCGGTCATCTGGGCTGTCGGGGCCAGCGATGACCGGAAGCTTGGAGTTCCAGGCGAGGATCTCCCCGGCATCGTCTCAGGACGCGAGTTTGTCGCCTGGTACAACGGCCACCCTGATGTCGCCGATCGCCAGTTCGACTTCTCTGGTGAACGCGCGATCGTGATCGGTAACGGCAATGTCGCGCTGGATGTGGCACGCATCCTTGCCCGCCCTGCCGACGCCCTGGCAAGGACTGAGATCTCTGACCACGCCCTGGAGGCGCTGATGGGCAGCGAGCTCGAGCAGGTGATGGTGACGGCCCGACGGGGTCCAGAGCACGCGGCTTTTACCTCAGGAGAGTTCTCCAGCCTTATTCACACCGACGACGTCGCTGTGCGTGCCGAAGGCTCAGAGGTCGGCCACGGTGACCCTCGAGACCGCGCTGTTCGTCTCCTGCAGGAGGTCGCTGAGCGGCCACCAGCGCCCGGTCGGACTGTGATGTTCCGGTTCGGCCTGACTCCCGAAGCGTTCGAAGGTACCGACCGTGTCGAGTCGGTGACATTCCGTCGCCAGGACGGCACCGCCGAGATGGTGCAGGCCTCACTGGTCGTCCGCGCGATCGGTTACCGCGGCCGAGAAATCGATGGCCTGCCCTTCGACCTCAGTCGCGGAACCACTTTCCACGAGTCTGGTCGGATACTCACTGGCAGCGGTGCCCCGCTCTCCGGCCACTACTGCACAGGCTGGTTCAAACGTGGCGCGACCGGGATGATCGGCACCAACAAGGTCGACTCGACCGAAACCGTCGAATCGCTGCTGAACGATTTCGAGCGAGGGACGCTTCAGGAACCCACCGCCAGCGCTGATGTCCTCGACAAGGTGGTGCGCGAGCGGCAACCCGACGTCGTGGACAAGGACGGCTGGGCCCGCATCGACCAGGCCGAACGCGCACTCGGACGGCAAGCCCGGCGGCCTCGCCAGAAGTTCATCAGCGTCGATCAGCTCCTCGAAGCCTCCCGCGCTGCCAATTGATCGCACCCATTCGACACCGCTTTGGGAAGAACACGATCCTTGAGCATCTCATAACAGTGCCTGGGCTGCCCTCACTTGAGCATCCCGCCGGTCGCAGAATCTGGGGCCAGATCGTCCGGTTGAATGCACCTTTCCACCTATGTTTTCCGGTACTACTGGGTCTTGCCCTCAGCATGTCAGCAGCACGGATTGCGTCGGGAACCGGCGGCATGCTGTTTGCACATACGCGGTCTCTTGTGTGTTCGCGGAGGACATACATCGCACACACAGAGCCACATACGTTTCCGTGACCGACATCACGGCTGGACTCCGGGCAACACCCTCCGGGTCCTACAAGGAAGGCAAGAGTCGATGACCCAAACCGCGACGTCCCAGTCGGGAACGCCGGAACCCTCCGCGTCTACGAACCTGCTGCGCAGCTCGATCAGTTTCTTCCACATCGTCTTCATGGTCACGGCCGCTGCCGCGCCGCTCGTGGTGGTCTCGGCCTACATCCCGATTTCGCTCAATGTCGGCGCGGGAATGTCGACAGCCCTCACCTACGCCGCGACCACCGTCATCCTCCTGACCTTCACGGTCGGGTTCGCCCAGATGGCGAAGCGAATCACGTCAGCGGGCGCCTTCTACACCTTCACAGCCCACGGCCTCGGGCGACCGACCGGTCTCGCCGTCGGTTTCACGGTCATGGCCGCCTACAGCATGATCTCCCCGGCAATCGCCGGCGGCTTTGGCTTCTACACCTCTGCCCTGCTGCAAGCGCACTTCGGCCTGCATATCGCATGGTACTGGTGCAGCATCGCGGCGCTGGCTCTCATGTTCGTCATCTCCTTCTACCGGATCACCTACGGCGCACGAATCCTCAGCGTCCTTCTGACCGTCGAGGTGTTGGTCGTACTCGTCGTATGCATCGCGACCGTGGGATCGGGCGGAAGCTCGGGCCAGGTTCCCTCAGCGTTTGACCCGAGCCAGTGGGGTACGGCCCCGGCCGTCGGTATCGGCTTCTTCCTTGCCTTCTGGTCGTGGATCGGCTTCGAAACCACAGCGATCTACGGCGAGGAGACGATGGATCCCAAGCGGGCAGTGCCGCGAGCCACCTACATCGCCGTTCTGACCCTGGGCATCTTTTACACCTTCGCTGCCTACGCCGGCATCGTCGGGTTCGGTAAGGATTCGCCGGCGAAGGCCGGCTCTCTGCTCGACCAGTACTTCTTCGAGCTGGCAGATCTTCACACGGTCCACACGATCCGCACGATCATGGACTTCCTGGTGGTGACGAGCTTCTTCGCCTGTTCGTTCGCTTTCCACAACAACGCAACCCGCTACCTGTTCTCTCTTGGAAGGGACGGCATCCTGCCCAAGGCGCTCGGACGCACTCATCAGACTCACAAGTCCCCCTACCTCGCAGCCGCTGTCCAGGCGTCGATCGCGACCGTGACGGTGGCGCTGTTCGCCATCGGTGGGGCCCAGCCGCTCCTGCAGCTCGGTACCTGGCTGCCGATCTTCTGCACACTTGCCGTGATTGTCGTACAGCTCGTCGTTTCGGTCGCAGTGATCGGCTACTTCAACCGCGTGGGTCGCAACAGCCCCGGCGACTGGTGGAAGACCATGCTGGCTCCCGTCATCGGTGCGCTCGCGCAGGGCGTTGTGGTGTGGCTGCTCCTTCGGAACATCACGTTCCTTGCGGGAACGGAGAACCTAGTCGTCAAGCTCATCCCGCTGTACGTCGCCGTCATTGCAGTGGGCGGCTTCGCCTACGCGATGTGGCTGCGGCGGACGGACCGCCAGCGCTTCGAGAGCATCGGACAACTGCACGATGAGGAACTCGAGGAGATCTTCGTCGATGAGATGTACGTCCGCGAGGGCCAGTCGCGAGACTGACGCACCACCAAGGCAGTGACCGGGATGGGCCATCGTGCCGCCGTCCCGGTCACCGTTACCTCGCACCCGACGTACGCCGAACGGCCATGTCCGTCGCGGAGTCGTGGCGCCTGGAGAGCGCCGCGACCACCGGAGCACACGCTTGACCTCTTGGTTCACCGCCGCGGCGTCACGGACGAGAGTCGGCCGAAGAGCAGTGGGCATCGGACCACGCGTCGAACGGTGCGGCGGACGCGCGACCAGAAGGACGTCGAGAAGGCGGCGCCTGATTCCTTGCTGGCTCGGCTCATCAGGCGATGAGCGGTCGTCGAGGCGTCGCTGGGAGACGTCGTGGAGGCGCGAGCTCGTTGCACACTGACCGGCCATCTGATGTGCGCTCGGCACTCACCGCGCGACCCAACTCGTTCGCATGATGGGAGCCACGATCAGAAGAGCTTGGCGACATGCTCCCCGAGGTGTGTTGCCGGGTGCTCGCCGTACGACCAAGAGAGGTGCCACCTCGTGAGTCGGAGCCCAGTTGTGCTGAACAATCTGCCTGGCGCGCCCACCCTGCCCCCGGACGAGTGGAAGCACGAACGCTCAGTCGTCGACCCGAAGGTGCTAGGTATCAAGATCGACTCCGAGGACCACCCGTGGATGCCGAGCGGGTACTTCGACCAGAAATACTTACGGCTGAACATGGAGACGGGCGAGTGGATCATCATCGTCAAGATCCCACCGGGCAAGCCCGTGCCCTACCACAAGCATCATGCCCCGCTGTTCCTGTGGGTCTTCGAAGGCACTCTGAACTACATAGAGGAGCAGTGGTCGGCTGGTCCTGGCACCCTGGTCTACGAGCCGCCCGGCAACACCCACACGGAGGTGTCTGACGACGGGTGCACCGTGCTGATCTGGAGCAGCGGCCCCTTGGAGTTCCTCAATGAGGACCTCACCCCCGCGGTGGTGCGCGATCCAGTGATGTGGAAGCAGGAAATCGAGCAGTTCCACGCCGTGAACGACCTCCCGATGCCCACGTCGCCGGGCTACTTCTGGTGATGAGTTGAGCGGGCACATCGACGGGTTCAGACCTTTCCGGGTCGAGGCTGCCGCATCCGACCTCGAGGACCTAAAAGCGCGGTTGGCCGCCACCCGGTTCCCCGACCAACTCGAATCCTCGGACGGTCGATTCGGCCTGTCCACCGAGTACGTCCGCGATCTCTGCGCCTACTGGCGAGAGCAGTTCGACTGGTCCACTGTCGAAACGACGTTGAACCAGTTCGATCAGTACCTCACCTCGGTGGACGGCGAGAACCTTCATCTCATCCATCACCGATCTCCACGCGAGGATGCCACGCCGCTTCTGATGCTGCACGGCTGGCCCGGGACGGTCTATGAGTGGCACAAAGTCATCGAACCCTTGGCCAGCCCACCAGCCAACCAGGCCGCATTTCATGTCGTGTGCCCCTCGCTGCCCGGATTCGCCTGGTCCGGCCCGACGACCTCGCTGGGCTGGGATGTACGCCGCATGGCACGCGCATTCCTCGATCTGATGGAACAGCTCGGCTACGAGCGGTTCGCGATCCAGGGCACGGACTGGGGCTCGATGATCGGCACCGAAATGGCGTTGGCTGACCCCGCGCGTGTGTTGGGATTGCATCTGAACCTGGTGCTGGTTCGCCGGCCACTCCGCGAAAGCCCCGTCACGAGCACCGAACGCGCAGCCATGAAACGTGAGGAGGCGTGGCTCGCTGAGGAGATGGGCTACGACCTCATCCAGTCCACCAAGCCCCAGACCCTGGGACACGCCCTGAACGACTCGCCGGCGGGCCTGGCGGCGTGGATCGTGGAGAAGTACCAGAACTGGAGCGACTGCGAAGGGAACGTGGAACGACGCTTCAGCAAACACGAACTGCTGGCGACCGTAACCGCCTACTGGCTGACAGGCACCATCACCTCATCGATGCGCCTTTACCGCGAGTACTCGTCGATGAGGCCAAGGTTCGGGTATGACCAGGCTTTCGTCAACGTGCCGACAGCTTGCGCGATGTTCCCTCGCGAGATGTACCACCCGCCCCGCAGTTGGGTCGATGCCCGCTATGACGTGCGCCGCTGGACCGAGATGGCGGCCGGTGGGCACTTCCCGGCACTCGAGGAGCCGGGGCTCCTTGTCGAAGATGTCCGTGCGTTCTTCGGTGAACTTGGCTATTGACAAGCGCTCAAGGATGTTCTTAACGAGGCAACGCATTGGGGCGATTCCGTTCAGGATGGCTTCCCGGGCGTGGAACTGGCGTCGGGCTGCTCGACCGACGCCCACGGAATCGCACTCTCCTATGCCGCTGAGCGCGCACCCGTCACGCTGTTGCCGCGATCCGGGGTGACATCGAGGTAGGAGCGGGGAAAAGACGGGTGAGTCGTCGGTCGGTTCGCGCACGCGAGTGCTGCACTGCGGACCAGTGATGATCTCGTATGTACGCGCGGAGGACAGGCCCGATGACGTGCACCAGCTCCGGGCAAGGTGATGGTCGCCGCCGATGCGCGGGGCCCCTCTAGACCGTTCGGCCATGTGGCGTCGACAGCGCGGTGGAGGCCTTTAGATTCCGCTGATATGCGCCCGCAGAGATGCCGATACTCCAGATCCGGGCTGGGAGCTTAAACGCTCGGTCGCTTGTCAGCGACGGCTGAAAACTGACCCCGGAGCGTCGGCCGAATTTTGACCCCCTTCGCACTGACTCTCGAGCTCAAGCGAGCTCGAGAGGAGAAGGGAGTTGTTGTCTGTGGAGGACTGGGCTGAGATCCGCCGGCTGCGTCGAGCGGAGGGGTTGGGCATCAAGACGATCGCCAAGACGTTGGGGATCTCGCGGAACACGGTGCGGGCCGCGATCGCTTCGGACGCGCCGCCGAAGTATCGGCGGCGGCCGGCGGGGTCGGCGGTGGATGCGTTCGAGGACGCGATCCGCCAGCAGCTTGCGGCGGTGCCGACGATGCCGGCGACGGTGATCGCCGAGCGCGTGGGGTGGACGCGTGGGATCACGGTGTTCAAGGAGCGGGTCGCTGAGCTGCGGCCGGCCTACCTGCCGCCGGACCCGGCGGGCCGGACGACCTATGTGGCCGGGGAGATCGCCCAGTGCGACCTGTGGTTCCCACCGATCCAGCTGCCGGTCGGGTTCGGGCAGACCCGTGGCCCCAAGCAGCTGCCGGTGTTGACGATGGTGACCGGCTACTCCCGCTGGCTGTCGGGGATCTTGATCCCGTCGCGGCGGGCCGAGGACCTGTTCGCCGGCTGGTGGCAGCTGATCTCCGCGCTCGGGGCGGTGCCGCGGCTGTTGGTCTGGGACGGCGAGGGCGCGATTGGCCGCAACCGTGGCGGCCGGATCGAGCTCACCGGCGATTGCCAGGCGTTCCGCGGGGTGCTGGGGACGAAGGTGATCGTGCTCAAGCCGGCCGAGCCGGAGCACAAGGGCATCATCGAACGTGCCCATGACTACCTGGAGCGCTCGTTCCTGCCCGGGCGGGTGTTCAGCGACCCGGCCGACTTCAACGTCCAGCTGCAGGGCTGGCTGACCCAGGTCAACGCCCGCACCCGCCGCGCGTTGGGCTGCGCTCCGACCGACCGGATCGCAGCCGATCGGCAAGCGATGCTCACCCTGCCACCGGTCGCCCCGGCGGTCGGCTGGCGGCACTCGACGAGGCTGGCCCGGGACCACTACGTGCGGCTGGACTCCAACGACTACTCCGTCCACCCCGCGGTGATCGGCCGCCGCATCGAGGTGGTCGCCGACCTGGACCGGGTCAAGGTGTTCTGCGAAGGCCGCGTGGTGGCCGACCACCAGCGGGTCTGGGCCTGGCACCAGACGATCACCGACCCCGAGCACCTGCAGGCCGCCAAGACGCTGCGGCGGACCCGCGTCGGGGCGTTGCGGCCGGTCCGCGACGCCGAGACCGAGCTCGCCGTCGAACAACGCCCGCTGGGCGACTACGACACCGCCCTCGGCATCGACCTCGGCGGTGAAGGCGGGTTCGCATCATGACCGCCCGAAAGACCGCGGCTGCTGCGCAGCGCGACCTGGCCAGTGAGGTGAGCTTCCTGACCCGGGCGTTGAAGGCGCCGACGCTGCGGGAGGCGGTGCCGCGGTTGGCTGAGCGGGCTCGGGCGGAGTCCTGGACCCATGAGGAGTTCCTGGTCGCCTGCCTGCAACGCGAGGTCTCCGCCCGGGAGTCCCACGGCGGTGAGGGCCGGATCCGGTCCGCCCGGTTCCCCGCGCGGAAGAGCCTGGAGGAGTTCGACTTCGACCACGCCCGCGGGCTGAAACGCGACCTGATCGCCCACCTAGGCACCCTCGACTTCGTCGTCGCACGCGAGAACGTGGTCTTCCTCGGCCCACCCGGCACCGGGAAGACCCACCTCGCCATCGGCCTGGCGATCAGGGCCTGCCAGGCCGGGCACCGGGTGCTGTTCGCCACCGCAAGTGAGTGGGTGGCCCGGCTCGCCGAGGCCCACCACGCCGGCCGGCTCCACGACGAGCTGGTGCGGCTCGGCCGCTACCCGCTGCTGGTGGTCGACGAGGTCGGCTACATCCCCTTCGAGCCCGAGGCCGCCAACCTGTTCTTCCAGCTCGTCTCCAGCCGCTACGAGCGCGCCTCGCTGATCGTCACCTCCAACAAGCCCTTCGGCCGCTGGGGCGAGGTCTTCGGCGACGACGTCGTCGCCGCCGCGATGATCGACCGGCTCGTCCACCACGCCGAGGTCGTTGCCCTCAAGGGCGACTCCTACCGGCTCAAAGACCGCGACCTCGGCCGAGTGCCGGCGTCGACAACCGAAGAACCATGACCACCAAGGGGGTCAATTTTCAACCGGCGAAAAGGGGTCAATTTTCGGGCGGCGTTGACATCGCTCAGCCGCCGTGTCGCTGCGAGGTGACTGCCGTGGGGGAGGTCAGCGGGGTTTCACCGGAGTATCACCGGACTGGCCCCCCAAACTGGTGGGGCCGAGACTTGCCCGAAGCGCAGAACCGCAGGTCAGACGCCTGTTTTGGAGCCGCCTGTCGGAATCGAACCGACGACCTATTCATCATTGTCGAGTAGAGCAGGGTCACCGCGCCCACCGCCAGCGCAGTTCGACGGCGAAAGATGGCCGCGCAGAAGGGCGGCCTTTTCACCGATGGTGCAAGAGGTGTGTCGCTTCTCTTCATCTCTGGGCCACCTGCCCAGAGCAACGGTCAGCTGGGTGGCCGTCCAGGTCTGACCCAGACCTGCAGTTGATCGTCCGCCTTCATGAGCTGGCTGGTGACGTCGACCGTGATTCCCAGTCGCCGGGCCGCCTGGCGTGCCGCCCAGTTGAAGTCGACGATGCGCTGGGTCGGCCGGAGGTCGAGGCGCGCGACGTACTCACCGGCCACGGACAGTGCGGCAGCGATCTCCACGATCAAGTCCTCTGCGCCCACTTGTCGCATCGCAGCATCGTTGATCGCCGAGAATCGATCGTGGTGCGCCCAGGGGTTCATCAGATGCCGCCTCCGCCCGACTTCAAACTGACCGAGCTGGTCGAATCAGCTGAGGTGAATCCCGAGATGCCAGCCGCCTGCATTGGTGTGCCGGTGCGGGTCCAGGAGCCGCGGGACGATTGGGAGAGTCCTTGGGAGGAGCGGAGGGAGAAGACCCGCACCGGCTGACGCGAAGGTAGAACTGACGAGACTCGCTACCGGGAGGTAGTACCGCAATGTGGATGTGAACCAGGCCACACTCGACGGGAGAGGTGATCTCACCTTCTAGTCAGCCGCCCTCGCACCAGCCGAGCGCGCGAGTTCGGCCAGACGCGCGGCGCGAGATCCACCGCAGCCAAGGGCTTTCTGGATCTCCAGCCTTGAAACCCGGCCGGTCGGTGCCGCCATGTCGAGCCGACGAATCAGTTCCACGGCGCTGCCATCGTCAAGAGCGGCAGGCCGGTCGGCATCGCGGCCATTGCTGCTGCCGGTGCGAGAAGGCGGCAGCATGCCGAAGATGCCGCCAGCATCCAGTGCATGCGTAGGCCCTCCTGCGCCACTGCCGGTCAGTCCAGTCGCTACCGGCTGCGCAGCCACCGGCCTGATGTTCGCTTCCTCCGGTCGCGGCCGTCCGTTGCGGCGGGCGAGGCCGGCAAGGACCTCGATGCCGAGGGCAAGCGCCAGAGGCGGCCAGGCAGCGACGGCACGAGCGGTTGCCGTCGGTTCGGCCGAGGCGATGTTCGCCACGAGCGATGCCGAGATACCGAGTCCGAGGAGCAGCCAGGTCAGGGCTGCCGGCCGGCGGCCGGCACGGGAATCGGCCAGCAGCACCGAGACGGCAGCTACAACCGCGCCGTCGATGGAGATCGGCAGCAGCCAGGACGTCAACTGCGTCTCGCCGGCACGAATCGCCACTGATCGAACGTGCGAGAAGCTGATGACAGCCGCCGTCACCGCCACCAACAGGACACCGACGGCAGCTGTTCGAGCAGCACGCCGATCTGGAGTGGCCATGATCGAGCTGCACCTCCCGAGGAGCCTTCCACCGCCACTCAGTGCAGCACGAACAAGAGCCTCGGAACGGCGTGCGCGACTGATCTGTGGAGAACTCGGGTTCTGGATCGCCGGGGGCCTTGCTTCGACGTTGTCAGCCCGTCAGGTGTTCAAGATGCGGCTCCGCGAGCCGGACCAGTTCCTCGAGCACGAGGCGCCCGCGCTCGGCCGATGCGAGCGACGGCCGGCCGATGATGCCGGACTGCGAATAGCCGGCCACTCCGATCTGGTGGAGGTGGGTGCGCTCCGGCGCCACCCAATCGTCGGCGTCACCACGAACCAACTCCGGGGCGACGTGCAGGAGGATCGAGGTCTCGAGCTCGCCGCCGTGCATGTCTTCATGGTTCGAAGTCGTGAGGCCGCCAGCCTTGCGAGCTTGCTCCCAGTCGTCGCGGTGCGGGAACAGCGCCATGCGGCACGTGCCGACGTTGCCCTCTTGAGCCACGTTGCCGAGCACGTAGTTGCCGCCGTGCCCGCTGACGAGGACCAGCTTGCGAACGCCGCGTTGGTCGAGAGATGCGGCGACGTCCTTGACGACGGCGTACAGCGTCGCGGCGCTGATGCTGACCGTGCCGGCGAAGTCGCTGTGCTCGTGGGAGCAGGAGATCGTCACCGGCGGCAGCAGCATGAGGTCGTACTGACTAGAGACTGCCTCGGCGACCGCGCACGCGACGATGGAGTCAGTCGCGAGCGGAAGGTGACTGCCATGCTGCTCGAAGCTCCCGATGGGGAGGACCGCAATGCTCGCGTTGCGCGCGGCCTCATCGCTCGACGTGGCGGTGGGAAGGAAGTCCACCTCTCCTCCTCGGCGCCTCAGTCCGGCTCGCCCGAGTAGCTCCGGAACTCTGAGACCACCGTAGACCGCTCATGCGGTGCGAGTCTCTTGTCCAGGGCCTTCAGAACGGCCCGCGTGCGCGCAGAAGGGGCGACGGTCGCGAGATCGAGGGCGTCCTTCCCACTCGCGCACGCCGCCGCGATGTTGCCCCGGGCCGCCTCGACCAGGGCCAGGCGGGCGTGCGCCAAGGCATGATCCCGTCGGAAGCCATCCGGCCAGGTGTCCACGGCCTCCGACAACCGGTCGGTCGCCACCTCGTACATACGCATGCGGGCTGCCGCGGAGCCCGTCTCCATGAGGACGTACGCCGGCGTGCAGTAGGCGAAGTGGGTCGGCGCATCTGACCCGCCGACCGCGAGAGCCTCGAGCGCCTCGTCCGCGGCCCGATCACTCTCGAGCTGATTGCGAACGGTGGCGTGCGCGATGGCGACCTGGCGGGCGAGCAACGCGCGCAGTTGCGGCGGGAAGCGGCTCGGATCGCTACCGGACGCCGCCTCAGCCAGATTGAGAGCACGCACGGAATCACGCCGTTCAGAAGCGATGGCGCTCTTGCGCATCAGCAGGTAGGCGCGAGCCGTCGCGTCGTCGCTGCCCTCGACGAAATCCAGAGCCCGGTCCGTCAAGCGCTCGGCCTCCAGCACGTCGCCGGCGTCCTGGCAGAGCCAGCCGGCGAACTCGGCGAATCGCGAGCACAACGCCAGGATCTGCACCCGCAACGATCCCCGAGCCTCCGCCGCCACCCTTTCGAGCTCCGTGACGTGCTGGACGGTCAGCCCAATGAGGTAGCCGGGGCCGACCGCGTTGTCAGCGCGGGCGTACTCCTCGAGCACACCGCTCAAGGACTCGACCAGATCGCTCGAAGGCTGACCGTCGACCATCGGCCTGGGAAGCCACAGCGCCGGTTCGGACTGCAGGCCCAGATCCGCCGCAGTGGTGCTGTAGACCTCGGCGAGCAATGAGGAGTACACCTCATCCGGCTCGACGTGGCCGTTCTCCCACCGGGAAACCTGAGTCTTCAGGCTGGCTCGAGTCGGAGGCGAGACCCCCCGCGCAACGCTCACGCGCTCCAGCTCGGCAATAAGACGCATCTGCGACCAGCCGCGTGACTGCCGCGCTGCCTTGAGTCGTGTCGTCTCCACCGTGGCTCCGCTCCCGAGAACTGCACATCGAGTGCAGCACAGGGCGAGGACGAGATCACAGACCATGACGGACAACTGTGGATAACCAAGGCATCACCGGTGTTACCCGATGTCATCTTCCCCGGGTCAGCACGTCGGTGTTCCATCGAGGACAACGAATCCGGCTCGGGAGGCATCGTGGCGACGTTTGACCCACAGAAGCGACCAAGGTGGAGTCCTCAGGACCTCGGGGAGTTCGTCGACCAGGTGCGCGACGACCGCCTGTTCGCCCTCTGGATGCTTGTCGCGACCACCGGCATACGGCTGGACACCCTGCTCGACCTTCGGCGGGGCGATGTCGACATGCAGGAGGCGCGTCTGAGTCTGGCCCCACAGCGAGTGCAGCGTGACGACGACGTCCCTCTCTCCGTGGTCAAGCGCTTCGCCCTCGACCCCGACGCTCACGAAGCCCTGCGAGAGCACGCCATCACGTGGGACAGGGAGCATGTCGACCGCAGCCGATTGCGATCGGAGCTCCTGTTCACCTCGAACGAGGGCACGCGACTGGACCCAGAGGCGGTGAACAGCCTCTTCCACCAGCACTGCCGTCGAGCGGGCCTGTCGGTGGTCCCTCTTCAGGCCATGCGCCAGGCGTACGTCGTCGCGGCGATCGAGACCGGCATACCCACGGCCGTTCTCGGCGAGCGTTTGGGCCGGAAGGTAACGCCCACGACGCTGGGCGCGGTTCCGCGCGT
Source organism: Nocardioides sp. DN36 (assembly GCF_055380375.1). Taxonomy (NCBI): domain Bacteria; kingdom Bacillati; phylum Actinomycetota; class Actinomycetes; order Propionibacteriales; family Nocardioidaceae; genus Nocardioides; species Nocardioides sp. DN36. The sequence continues at coordinate 193,397 of NZ_AP043822.1, forward strand.
CGATCCTCCGAACCAGCAGATCACCGCTGGCCGACGTGGCCGAAACACGCCCGCGCGCAACCTGGACAGGAGAGGGCCGTGGCGCTCGCCAAGCTTCTGACCGTCGAACAGGCTGCTGACGCACTGAACACCACGCCACGGTTCGTCCGGCGACTGATCGCTGAGCGGCGGATCTGCTTCCACCACGTCGGTCGGCACGTCCGCATCGCCGAACGCGACTTGGAGGCGTTCGTAGAAGCCGGCCGGGTCAGCACCCCTGAAGTGAACTGGCACGGAGGGCGGGCAGTCTGATGGCACGGCGTCGACGCTTCGGTCTCGTGCGGAAGCTGCCCTCCGGTCGCTGGCAGGCGTCCTTCATCGGGCCGGCGGGCAAGCGCCAGGCGGCGCCCCACACCTTCGCGACCAGAGCAGACGCGGACCGATGGCTGGCCGCAGTGGAGCTCGATCTCAGCAGGGGAACCTGGGTCGACGAGCGAGCCGCAAGCGTGCCGTTCCTTGACTACGCCGAGCAGTGGTTGAACGACAACCGGCGCTTGGGCCCCCGATCGCGAGAGACTCATGAGCGAAACCTGCGTCTGCACCTCGCACCGCTCGCGACTATGCCGGTCCGTTCGCTGACCCCGACGCTGGTGCGTACCTGGTACGCGACCGCCATGCGCGGCAAGGGTGGCAACACGTCGATCGACCAGTCGTACCGGCTGTTGCGCGCCATCCTCAACACCGCTGTGCGTGAGGGGCTGCTTGCGAAGAACCCGTGCCAGATCCCCGGCGCGGGGAACACGCGGGCCAAGCGACGCACCGTCGCCTCGCCCACCCAAGTTGCCGACCTCATCCGCGAGATTCCTGGCCCCTACAAGGCGGCCGTCGCGCTCGCTGCCTGGGGCGGCCTCAGACGAGGCGAGATCCTGGCCCTACGGCGCGCTGATCTCGACCTGGAGGCCATGACCGTGAGCGTGCACCGCAACCAGGTGGAGCTTCTGTCGTCGCGGTCCAGGTTCGACGCGAAGCCCAAGACCGATGCCGGCTATCGCACGGTGGCGTTGCCGCCGCACGTGATCCCGCTCCTCCGCGACCACCTTCGGACCTACGCCGGAGAGACCCGAGTCTTCGTCTCGAGCACGGGCGGCCCGATGCCCGGCGACAGCCTCACGCAAGCGTTCTCCCGCGCACGTGACCGACTGGGCATGACCGGCTTCCGCTTCCACGACCTGAGGCACACCGGTCAGACCTTGGCAGCCGCGACCGGCGCCACACTTGCCGACCTCATGAAGAGGCTCGGGCACTCCTCCCCCGCTGCTGCGATGCGGTACCTCCACACCGTGAACGGCCGCGACGAGGCCATCGCTGAGGCGCTCAGCGTCATCGCCGAGCACGGCAATGCCGCTCACCTGCCGAAGTCGGTGACGATCAAGTGATGTTGCACGTGGACTGCACGCCGGCCGTCTCCGCGGTCCTGACCTGCGGTTTCGTTCTGCCTGAAAAGCGGACGCGCCGATCTACCCTCGGACCGTGGCGAGCAAGAGACGAGTCAAAAAGGCCGCGAGGGCAGCGTCGTCGACGAGGTCGAACTCGCGCCTGGTGAAGCTTGCAGAGAAGCAGGCGGCCGCAGACGCCGCGTACAAGAAGGCGCTCGGCTTGGACCCGGACTCAAGGCTGCCCAAGGCGCTTGGGGACACAGCCGGCCATGGCGGAGCACAGCCTCAGGTCGGCCTCGGCAGCCGTGCGCGCGGTACTCGAACCTTGCCCAGCAACCGCGCCACCCCGCCGAAGAAGAAGTAGGGCAACATTGAACGAGGAGGGCGCCGAACCACGGCGCCCTCGACGATCTACCGGCAGGTCCAGGTCAGAACAAAGCCATCTGTGCTTCGTCGACCGAGGCGAGGGCACGCGCGATTCGTTCGTCGTCCCAGCCGTCCGCGACAGCGGCACGCAGTGCCAGCGACCGCCGATACATCGCCTCTCGGCCGAGCATCCGGCCCCGGTAGCCGCGGGCGCCGCTGCGCCCATGCTGAGCGATCCGCGACAGGTTCGCGGCTTGGGTAGAGCCCTCCAAGTGATCCAGGAGTGTGCCGTCGGCCCGCACACAGACCGGGTTGTCGCACACGACGTGCTCGACCACCGGTGGAAGGTCGATCGACTGCCCTTCGGCCAACGCCCACGCCACCCGATGCGGCCGCAACACACGCGGACGAACTTGCAACCGGGATTGGACCCAGAAGCGGCCGTACCCGTCGTCGCCTATGGCGCCGGTCCATATCCAGCAGTCTGTCTCGCCAGGGCCCTTCACGACGTACGACCAGAACCGGTCGATTTCATCCGCCGTGAGCTGCATGAGCGCAACCTAACCGCCGGCACCGACACTTCTGAGGCCTGTGTGTTGGGGTCAGGACCAGCGTCGAGACTCCTCGTACCGGACGCGCTCTTGGTACTCGTGCTCGGCGCAGTAGCGTCCGTACCTCAGCGCGTCGGCCGGACAGCCTGGCCACTCACAGGGCCCGGCACCGGGGAGCCCTGATTGCCACCGCTCCCGAAGAACGCCGAGCAGCCACCACAGCCTCGTGATCTTGCCGAGCCACCACACCAAGGCGACGAACCCGACCGCGACAATCAGCGAGAGCGTGAACCCGACTGCATCCAGCACGTCGTCGCCCGCGAGCTGCACAGCCTGGCCTCGCATCGTCACTCCCACCCGCTGGCTCCGGCCAGCCTGTACGTCACCGTAGTAGAGCCGCCCGACGTCGCGGCTGTCCGCGGCTCAGCGGGCGTACCCATGGTTGCTGGCTGGCAGCGTGAAGAGGCCGTGATCGGCAGCCGCAACCGGCCCGCTGGCGGCAGGGCGCAACGCCGCCTCCTGCAACGCGGCGGCCGTAGTCGACGGTGCGGCCGGAGCCGCGGGGGGCGGCGCCGGTGCCTGTTGGTCGAGAAGCTCGAGCAGGTCGGTGGGCTCGTCGTCGACCGTGAGCGGGAGCGCACGCGCGATCGCGGCCTTCTGGCGGTCCCACACCTTCCGCAGCGCGGCGAGATGGTTTCCGTAGGCCTCGTCCCACTCGGCTTGGGCCACTTGGTGTTCCTCGTCGGACTCGAAACGCCGGCGCCATGGCCAGCCCCCGCGAGCGTCACTGAATCCGCTCCAGCTGCGGTTCTCGTCGCGTTCGGTGCGCCGCAGCGTGTCCAACTCCTCGCGCAATGGCTGCGGCAGGGCCGCGCCGTACGCTGCGGCCTCGGCCCAGGTCACCTTCAGCACGACCTTCGGCCTAGTGCGTCGCCACGCCTGTGCGGTGCCGGCGGCGCCGGCGTCACCGGCCTCGCGCAGGGCCGCCTCGGAGAACTGGGAGTGGTCTTCGAGCCAGACCGCTTTGCGGTTGTAACTGATCCAGCAGCCGTCCTGCGGCGCCGACCGGCCACCCTCCAGCGTGCCGCGCTCGCGGAGACGATCCAGCAGAGCATCGGCGGCCATGGCGGCACCCAGGGTGCCGAGCAGGTTCTGCTGGTCCCGGTTCAACATCCTGACCCCCACCCTTCACCGGGCAGGTGCGGTCGAGACCGTGTGCCGCTGGCTGTCTTCGTCGCGGTGGCGGCGGGCCGCGTCGCTGCGGGCCTGGTCGAGGGCGGCCAGCTGCAAGGTGGTGCTGCGGCCGTGCGCGTCGTCGGGGACCTCGGCGGGGACGCTGGTCGGCTCCGCGTAGTGCTCGTCGAGCTGGTCGACGATGCGGGCGCAGACGGCGTTGAGACGCGGGTTGTTCGCCACCTTGTTCTGGGCGTACATGACGCTGGTGTGGTCCTTGCCGAAGTAGGCGGCGATCGCCGGGAGGGTCAGTCCGCCGCGGCGTGCCGCCGTCATCGCGACGGCGCGGGCGTCGGTCACAGCCCGATGGCGGTCGGCGCTGAGCACGGCGTCGCGGGTGGTGCCGAAGGACTGGGCAGCGGTGGCGATCGCGATCGCGCAGATGCCGTCGGGGCCGACGTCGGCGACCTCGCCGGTTGCGGTTTCGGCGGCGTTGACCTGGGCGGCCAGCGCGATCGCGAGCGACCGTAGTTGCGCTGCGTTCATCTGATCGAGGGTGCGCTCGACGGCGGCCTGGTTCGCGTTCGCGACGAGCGCGGCGAACGCCGCTGCCTGCTTGGCGGTGAGCTCCCCGCCGGGCGTCTTGACGCGATCGTCGGGCTGGTCTTGCTCGTCGACGAGCCGGAGCCGACGGCTGGTGTCGGGCGTAGCCACTGTCGTTACCACCTTTCGTGAAGGTCGTCGTGTTCGGGCTTCGGGTCGTCGGGTTCGCTGGCGGCCGCTGCCAGCTCCCCGGCCCGCTCGACGTCGTCGCGGTAGCGCTGTCGGCGGCCTCGGCGGACCCGTGTCGAGGCGTGGCTCTCGTCGCGCTCGCGCCGGGGCCGGGGCTGGTGCTTGCCGGGCTGGCAGCCGTCGCCGAGCCGGTCGCGGAGCCGCTCGAGGAATCCGGGCAGCGCGTAGCGATGCCAGTCCTCCAACGCAGCCGGGGTGACGGCGAAGCTGGTGTAGTAGCGGCTGCAGGCGAGGACCGCGAGGTCGTGCACCAGGTGGGGGTGCGCGGGCCAGCACTCGGGGATGCCGGGCCGGGTCACGTTCCACAGGTGTTGCTCGTTGACCCACATCGCGACCAGGTCCAGCCACGCCCACAGTTCGGAGCGCATCAGCCCGGTGCACGTGGCCGGGTCCCACGGCCGCGGCATCTGCGCGAGCTCGCGCAACTCCTCCTCGTCTGCCGGAGGCTCGACCGTGGCCTGCTGAAGTTGTTCCATCGCCGTGCGGATCGTGGGACCCGGCTCGGGGAACGGGCGCACCATCAGCCCGCCCAACGGCATCATTCCGTTTCCGTTCGGGGCTGCGGCACCGCTCGCCGCGGCGCGGGAGGCGACCTCTGAAGGGTGCATCGTTGTCATCGGCTGCTCTCCCTACTTCGGCATCCCGAGGCGCTGCCGGGTCCGGGACACCGGCTCGGTCGCTGCCGTCGGCGCGACAGCGGAGGTGGGTTCGGCCTCGTCGTCGCCGCGGGCTACTCGCCGGGCTCGCTGCTGTGCGGCCAGCAACTGCTTGCCGCGCTTGCCGTCGATGCACCGGTGAAGGTTCGCGATGATCGGGTCGTACATCTCAGCCAGCACCAGGGCCTTGCGCTGCTCGATGCGGCGCAGCTCGGCGGGTTCGAGGATCGGCACGCGGCGCTGGTCGTAGGAGCGGTCCATGACGCCGAACAGCTCGTGGCCACGAGCGGAGTACCGGGTCTCGGTGTGGCTGGTCGATCCGATCAGGTCAGAGAGCTCCTGATAGAAGCGGATGTCCTTGCCGCCACCGAAGACCACCAGGTTGTTGGAGAGCCCGTAGATGGTGCGCGCCTCGTCCTCGCCGTAGCAGACCACGAACTGCCGCCAGGTCTGGGCGGCGAGGATGAAGGAGAGCCCTAGGGCCCGCTCGTTGGCCATCCGGGTCGACAGGGTGGGGATCGGGGCGGTCGAGGGCAGCTCGTCGAGGCAAGCGAGGAACGGCGGGCATAGCCGGCCGTGTGGGGAGGTCTCCCCCAGCCGCTTGGCCGTGTCCAGGATCTGCTCGGTGACTGCGGTCATCAGCGGTGAGGCACTGGCGTAGGGGTCGTCGCGGCCCAGCAGATAGATGGTGCCGCCTGCCTTGATCAGTGCCTCGAGGTCAGTGGCGGGGCGGGCCGTGGAGGGGACGCAGCGTTCGCGGATCGAGCGCTGGAAGAACAGCGCCATCGCCTGCTGGACGGTGGTGATCGTGTTGCCGGCGGTCCGCTCGTCGCCGTACAGGGCGCCGCGCAGCAGGCCGTCCCACAGGGGTTCTGCGGCGGGATGGGTGCGCAGGATCTCCTCTGCCTGGGGGTACTCGCGGGGGCTGGAGACCCACATCAGCACCTCTTCCAGGCCGATGCCGGCGATCGCTGCGGCGTGGAAGTAGGCCTGCAGCACCTTCGCGCACTCCCCGGCGTAGAACCGAGCTGCCTGATCGGACGACTGCGCGGTGGCGCCCTTGATCGTTCCGGCGGCGAACGCCTTAGCTCGCCGCTCGGCGAGGATCGACTCCTCGCATCCCGCGATCGGGTCCCACACCAGCTCCGGGGCACCGGGAGCGAGGTTGAACGGGTCCAGGACCGCGACCGGTCGTCCATCGCGCTGGCGGGCCTCCAGGGTGAGGAACAAGTCTTCGGGCTTGGTCAACGTCACCAGCGCGCCACCAGGCGCGTCCAGCAGTGCCGGTACCAGCAGATCGAGGGTCTTGCCGGAGCCTTGGGGGCCGATCACGCAGGTCGTGCGGTCGAAGGGCACCCACAGTTCGGGTCCGCTGCGGCCTGCCTGGCCGAGGCGCCAGCCCACCTCGTGCGGGTTCACGTGCTTGAGGGCTGTCATCGTGCTTCCTTCCGCTGCCGGTGTTGGGCTAATGGGTGGGTGGCGGCTACTTGCCGTCGGCACGCGTCCGGCGCCCGGAGCCCGCGTAGAGGTCGGGGCGGATCACCGCGGCGCTCTTGCGCAGCCGCGGAATCCCGAGCGCCTCCGCGGCCTGGGTCGGAGTTGCCAGGCCGTGCCGGGACCCGGCGCCGGTCAGGTCCTTCATCCACATGCCGACCACGACAGCGGAAACGATCACCAGGACCTCGCCAAGGACCGTGAGGGTCCACATCGCCGGATTCGGCGGTAGGGTGCCGGCGACCTGGCCGGTCAGCCCCACGCCGTAGTGGCCGCGCAGCAGGCCTCCGTAGGCCGGCAGGAGGTGCCCGTTCGGCAGGGCGAAGACGCCCGCTGTCATCCAGGCGACGAGGGCCTGCACGACCAGCGGGGTGAGCAGGATGAAGAAGATCCCGGCAAGGAGGAAGGCCACCGTGAACTCCCCCTGAGTGGGGGCAGTGTTGGTGAATCGGGCCCGGCGGGAACGCTCCATGCTCATCGTGCCGCCGCCGTCCACGTCCCTGCGGGCGTCTGCCACCGGTGACACGGGAAGTCCATCGGTCCCCGCTGATCGGGGATCACCGCGACGGTCCCGTTCGGCCAGTCCAGGCGGCCCTGACCGTCGAGGACCGCGGCTTCGGCGGGGTCTGCATGGTCGGGACGGACCAGCCCCAGACACGTGATGTCGTCGTTGAGCAGCGGCCGGCCGGTGAGGCCGTTGCCGCCATGCGAGGTCAAGATCGTGCGAGCCGCGCCGAGCGGAAGCAGGGCGAGTCGGTCGTCGTCGACCAGGTCGATGTCGTCGACTACGACAAGACAGGCTCGGGGTCGGCAGTCGACAGCGACCGGCTGCTCCAGCTGGTCGGGGCGCGCAGGGTCGCAGCGCAAGTCGGCCCACTCGCTGGGTGCCTGTGCGTACACGTGCACATGGCGCGAGGTGTTCGCCAACCACCACCGGGTGAGGTAGCGCGCGATGGTGGTCTTGCCGCGGCCGCTGTCGCCGACCAGCAGCAGTGGCCGGGCGTTGGTGGTGTCGAACCCGGCGGCCCGGCCGTCCACTGTGGTGCCGATGCGTACGTCCATGTTTGGTAAGGCAACTCCGCGCGGGGTGGATCGGACACAACGAGCGCATCCGATTTGCGGAATCCTGCAGGGCTGCCTCTGATTCGTCCCGCTTACGCGGCCGCAGCCGGCATGCCGCCGAGGTCGAACGCCTGCTTGGGCAGGGCCCAGGTGACCGAGCCGCTCGGGGTGTGGACGTCGGCGAATCCCACGCAGCCGTAGACCCCGTTCGCGGCGCAGCCGTAGTCGTTGCCGAAGATCTTGCCGCCGCCGACGTAGATCGCCACGTGGCCGACGCCGTCGCCGCGGTTGTAGGAGACCACCGCACCTACGGGCGGGAGTGGGTCGAGCCCGGTCCCGTGGGCCTGGGCCAGTCCGGCGTTGATGATCCCTTGGGCGACGTCCTCGCCGTTCCCGTAGCCCCGTCCGACGCCGGGACCGCCGTAGACCGCGTCGACGACCTTGGGGCACTGGTTCTTGTAGGTGCACGGTGCGCCGCGGGTCCACGACAAGCTGCACAGCCCGGTGGAGGTCTTCATCATGGCGTCGACGCGTGCCGAGAGCGCGGCCGACAGCTCTCCGGCGACCTGGATCGGTGAGGCGGTGCAGCCGGTGTCGGCGACGTTCGTGGCGCCGCCGGCGGTGGCGGCGACGGCTTGCCGGGCGACGTCGAGGAACTGGCGGTAGTCGGTCTTCTCGAAGGGGATCCAGTCGGCGAACTTGGCCTCACCGGACCCGGGGCGCGCGGAGTACAGCGCGAAGGCGTACTTGGCGTTGAGGAGGGGGTCGAAGATGTCGGCCTGGGTGTTCCAGCCGGGCACCTTGCCCTTGTGCTGCGCGGAGATCTGCCACAGCCCGAAGTGGCTCCCGTTGGTCGCCCTCGGGTCCCACGTCGACTCGACGCGGGCGATGGCCACCGCGGTGACGAGGTCCTCGCCGCGGAACCCTGCCTGGTAGGCGGCCGCGGCTGCGACCTTGGCGGCATCGATGTTCCCGGGAGCGGAGACGTTCTGCAGCAGCACCGTGCCGAGGTTCCCGAAGGTCGGGCATGGCGGGCAGCCTGCCGGGCTGGTGCCACCGGGCAGCGTGCCCGCGGGTCCGTTCCCGCCCGGGCCGGCACCGTTCATGTCCATGCGGGTCAACAGCGCAGGGTGGTCGGAGTGCACGGCGGCCTTGCTGATCTCCCAGGTCCTGGCGACCTTCACGGGGGCGGCGTAGAAGTTGTAGATGACGCCGGAGTCCTTGGTGTAGCGGTAGCCGGCCGCTGCCATCCGGGGCGCAGCCGCGTTGGGGCCGTCGCTGGGGTGGGAGTTCATGTCGCCACCCAGAAGCACCGGACCGTACGGGGCGAGGACGCCGACCAGGTCGATCAGGTAGTCCATGCCGAGTCCGTACTGCTCGACGCGGCTCATCGGCGGGTTTCCCCACTGGCGGGGGAACCGGTAGGCGTTGGTCATGTGGTGCGTCGCGATGACCGACACGACCGCGCCGTCGGATCGCCGGAAGATGCCCCAGGTGGCGAACCGGTCCCAGAGCTTGTTCTGACCCTTGAAGACGGTGTGGTCGTCGTCGACGATCTTGACGCGGCCGCCGTCGAGCAGGCTCCAGGTGTCGGATCGCCACATGATCGCGCTCCCCATGGCCTGGCCTGCGTCGTCGCTGTCCGCCGGCTGCTTCTCGCGGTAGGCGTCGTAGCCGGGCGCAGCTGCCCTCATCTGCGACAGCGGCACGTCCTCGACCTCGTTGAGGGTGATGAAGTCGGGCGACGGCGCGGCGAGGGCACGGATGCCCGGGGTCGCCCCCGAGCGCAGCTTGATGTTCGCGTTCGCGACCAGCACCTGCCCGTTCACCGGGCCACCCGGGGTCGCGGTGATGCCCGTTGGCATCACGCCCCGCCCGGGGGCGCTGCCGCCGGGCGCACCGGGGGTCGGCCCGGCCAGCTGCACGGTGGTGTGCACGAACGGGTGGTCGGTGTACTCGTGCGCCCCGTCGTTGGTGCTCCGGTCGACGACAGTCCCGGAGAACGTGACGCCGGGGCTGCCCATGATCCAGTCGATCTGGTTGTCGTTCTGGTTGGCGGCCGACCAGCCCGATGCCAGCGACAAGAACAAGCGCTTGAACCGGGTCTTGTCGTTCATGTCGCCGGTCAGGAACAGGGGCGTGCTCGGCTCGTCGGCCTGCAACCGCTGGAGGGCCTGGGCCTCGGCACGGACCGCGGCATCGCGCATCGCGTTGGTGCCACCGACGGCGCCGGCGGGGTTGTGGGTGTTGAGCACCCAGACCGAACCGAGGCCCCCGCTCGAGGTGAACCGGGCCAGCGGGATCTGGATCACCGGGCCGCCGTACCGGATCGAGACGTAGCGGACCTCATCGAGCTTCCACACGGACGGCTGGTACGCGATCGCGTTCGCGGTCGACGGCTGGCCGCCGCCGTTCTTGCCCTTCACGATCGCCCAGGCGCCGTTGGTGGCGTTGAGGAAGGCCTGTGCCTGCGGCGGCTCGAACTCCTGAAACCCGATGATCGAGGTCGCGGAGGCGCCGATTTTGGTGACCATGTTCGGCACCCGTTCGCGATAGGGGCGCTCGCCGGGGTGGGGGTTCCTCGTGTAGTGCGAGGCGCCGCGCCAGTTGAGGGTGCCGATTCCGAAGGACCCGCCCGCACCCGCGTTGGCTGTGGTGGCGCACGCCGCGCGGACCGCCTCGATGTTCGCGCTCCCCATGCCCAGCACCAGCAGCATCAAGGGAGCGATCATCACCAGCGGCAGGCCGAGCAGGATGCCCTTCTTCACGACTACGGCCTCCTCAGATCGCAGCCGAGCACGGGCAAGTTCGCCGCAAGACGGTCGGAAATCTGGGGAACATTCACGCCGCAATCTCTAGGAACTCAGGTTCGATCGGACGCCCGGAGGTCCTGATCTGAGTTCGTGCAGGTCGCGCCGGTTCGACACTCATCAGCACTTGGATTGAAGACTCGTCACTCCGATCGACTGTTTCAGTGTACTGTCGACGCATGATCGCCTCGCTTGAAGTCGGTGACTGATGGGTTTGGTGGCGTTGCCGGGTGGCAGCGCTGTTGATCCGGCGTTGATAGGTGCGCAGGCGGCCGCGGACTTCGAGCAGGAGATGGTTGATCAGTACGCGTTGGCGATGTCGGCGGCGGGTTTGACGGATCGCCACATCGGCTCGACGAGGGCGATCGTCATCGAGTTCGCTCGGGCGTTGTCGACTCCGCTGTGGGAGGCCACCTGCGCGGACGCGGACGCCTTCTTGGCACAGCAGCGCCGGTTGGGGCTCAGCGTGTCGACCCGCGCGGGCAAGGCCGGCGCGCTGGCGGGCTTCTACGAGTTCGTGATCGCCCGCTACGAGGGCACGATCCGCCGCGCGACCGGTGTCTTGGTCGAGCAGCCGATCGATGAGTTCAATCGCCAGTCGGGGGCATCGCTGGGCAAGGTCCGGGTTCCGCCCTCGGATGACGAGATCGACTCGCTGTTCACCGCCTGGCGCGGGTCGGTCACCCAGGCGCGCAAGTACCGACCGGCGGCCCGCGACTACTTCGCCGCCTCGCTGTGGCGCCGACTCGGGCTGCGGATCAACGAGACCGTCATGCTCGACATCCGCGACTGGCGCCCCGATCTGGGTGAGTTCGGCAAGCTGCACGTCCGCCACGGAAAGGGCTCCCGCGGCCGCGGACCCAAGCAACGGCTGGTGCCGGCGATCAACGGCGCGAACCAGTTGATCGACTGGTGGCTGGCCGAGGTCCGCCCCCAGTACGGCGAGGATTGGGCCGATGCGGACGCGCCGCTGCTGCCGTCTGAGCGGTTCGACCGCGATCTGGATCGGTGCGGACGTGTGGGCGCGAACGCGCTGCGCCGCGCGCTGGGAATCCAGGTCGAGGAGTGGTTGCCGGCGTGGTCGGGGCGGATGACGCCCCACGTGCTGCGACATTACTGCGCGTCGTCGCTGTACGCGGCGGGTATGGACATCAAGGCGATCCAGGAGCTCCTTGGACACCAGTGGCTGGCGACGACGTCGGGCTACCTCCACGTCCGCAGTGACCACATCGAGCGCGCGTGGAACAGCGCGAGCGACCGCGTTGAAGCCCGTCTGGGCCTTCTTGCCGACTGACCGAACTGACCCGACTGATGCACTGAAGGAGAGGATCCAGATGCAGTGGAGCCTGCGACTGCGAGCCGCCGAACGAGGGATCTGGAAGTCCGCGCAGCTGCGCCGGATGCTGGCAGATGCCGGGCTGGTGATCTCCGCCGGGAAGATGTCGTCGTGGTGGGCCGGGACCCCGCCGACGATGCGCCTCGAAGAGCTCGACGTGCTCTGCGCCGTGCTCGAATGCACCCCGAACGACCTGATGACACCCGAGCCGGACAAGGTCGCCGCGCGCCGTCCCCGCACTACCGAGGCAGCCAACGGCAACGGCGGAAACGGGAACGGGGATCCGAACGACGACGGTGGTACACCACCGGCGGTCACCCCGCGGCTCGGCAAGCCCCGCTCGACCCCGCCGCTGTAACCCTCGCCCACATCGGCCACGGCGACGAGGAGCATTGCATGCCAGCGCCCGGCCCGAACGCGCCGCTGCGGGTGCCGCCCAAGTGCAACGCCTGCCAGAACCACCGGGTTGCCTGGACCAACCCCCGAGTCGACCTCTGCTATCAGTGCCTGCCCGGTGGCCCGTTCGCATCGCCACCGTGCGACCACTGCGGCTCCCGCGCCGACTACTTCAGTCAGGGTCTGTGCAGTCGATGTCATCCCCGCAGCCCCGAGCACATCGGGTCCTGCAAAGGCTGCTTCGCCTGGGGCGTCTACCCCCGCCACAACTGGACCTGCTGGTCCTGCCGCTGGTGGCAGACCCACTACCCCAAGGGCACCTGCGCCTACTGCGCCCGCGCCAGCCACGTCAGCGACAGACGGGCATGTCGGCTGTGCCTTGAGAACGCCCGACTCGAGCAGGTGCCCGGCCGCATCCCTGACCTCGTCGGCGCGAACAAGCACAGCCAGCAGCTGTTCTTCGCCAACATGGTCTTCAAACGTCGCGCGACGCCGCTGCCCGACTACGTCAGGCCGGATGGTCGATGGTCGAAGAAGAACAAGAACCAGCTGCGCTACCAACCCGGCACCAGCTTCGACGATCACGCGCGCGAACAGTTGACCCTGTTCGCCATGGACCCCGACCCCGAGGTCCTGCGCCAACGAATCCTGCTCGAAGACAGCGAGCTGACGCGCTACTGCGCGGCCATCGTCGCCGATCACGCCCGGCGCTACGGATGGAGCGTGCGCCAACGCAACGCAGTGATGCAGACCTTGCGGATGCTGCAGACCGTTCGGCCCACGCCCACCGCGAAGGTCCGCGCCAGCGACGTCGTGGCGCTGCGCCGCTATGACGGCACCATCACCTCCACCCTCGACGTCCTCGCGGAAGCCGAGCTGCTCATCGAGGACGTCCCGACACGGGTGGAGCGGTATTTCAACGCCAAGTTCATCGAATCCGGAGGCCTCCCCGACGCGATGCGGGAGCACCTCGAGCTGTGGCTTCAGGTCATGCTCGGTGGATCCCGACAAGCACCTCGCCAACTGCCCCGCGAACCCGAGACCGTGGAGATCCACATCCAGGGGTTGGCGCCCGTGGTCCAGGCATGGGTCGAAGCCGGCCGCCAGTCGTTCGCAGAGATCAGCAAGGACGACATTCTGGCCGCCCTCGCGACCCTGCCTACCGGCACCAGCCACCGCCACTTCGCGGAGAACGGGCTGAAGTCGCTGTTCAAGATTCTCAAGGGCCGACGACTCGTCTTCACCAACCCCATGCGGGGCATCGACCTGACCCGCGTCCACACCAACATTCCGATGCCGTTGGACCCCGCCCTGATCCGGGCCGAGCTGGACTCGCCGAACCCGGCCGTCGCGCTCGCTGTCGCTCTGGTGGCCTTCCACGGTCTGACCGGTAAGCAGGTCCGTGAACTGCAGCTGACCGACATCGTTGACGGCCGGCTCCGCCTCGACGGCCGCGACATCCCGCTCGCCGCACCCGTCAGGAGCCGGCTCCGTATCTGGCTCGACCACCGCAACCGAACGTGGCCGGCCACCGCGAACCCGCACCTGCTCATCAACCGACGCACCGCGCCGCGGCTGGTCCCCGGCGGTCCGTCCTTTCCCTGGAGGGACAGCCGCGTCCGCCCAGGGGCCCTGCGAGAGGACCGCATCCTGCACGAGATCCACGCCACCGGCGGCGACGTACGCCGCATCTGCGACCTGTTCGGACTCAGCGTCGAAGGCGCCACCCGCTACATCAAGACCGTCGAGCACCCCGACCTGAGGAAGAAGGACCACCCCGGAAACCGGACATGAGCACGTCGTTGCGTACCGCGCAGCGCGCGTCGAGAGTTGTCGCAACCCCTTCACGCCACGGATAAGCAACCGCGGCCCGCACGAATCGGACACCTTGACGCCACTGACTTTGGTCACGGGCCGCAGCGTGGCGGCTCAGCGTCCCCGCATCCGTCCCCCCCGGGCCGTCGAATGGCGGGGGGACGCGGTAGCCCGCGCTACGTTTGCGCAGGTCAAACAGCGTCCCCCCCGAAATTCGAGGAACTCCTCAGACCCGGTCGCTCGAACGGCGAATGTCGAGATGCAGCGAACGTTGAAAATTCCCACGTGTTGTTTAACAACTCGCGTTACGTCAACTTGGCGATCTCTGGCGTCCCGATAGCCGATCGGCTCGCGGAGCGCGCCAGTGCGGGATCCCGTTCTTGTCACGCTCCGGGTGACGATGGTCGAGCGGAGCTCGCAAGCGGATCCCGCCGCGGCTGCAGCTACACGGTGCCGAATCGCACGACGTAGCGCCTCTGCCAGGGCGTCTCGACCGCCCGGCGGTCGTAGCGCTCGCGTACAAAGGCGACGGCATGATCGGCCGGTACGCCATCCAGCACCGCAAGACAGGCGAGCGCAGTGCCTGTCCTGCCGCGCCCTCCGCTGCAAGCGACCTCGACTCGCTCGCGCCCAGGTCGACGCCACGCCTCACACAATGCGTCCCACGCGTCAGCCTTGTCGACAGGCAACCGCAAGTCCGGCCAACGAACCCATCGCTCTTCCCAGTCCATGGGCGGCGCCGGGGGCCTGCTCAACAAGTAGAGCCCAAAGTCCGGAGACACACCACCAGGCACCGGCTGCCGCAGGCCACGGCCCCGGACCGTTCGACCGGACGGCAGACGAAGCACGCCTAGGCCGTGTTGATCAAGTCTGATTTGATCCAGATGAGCGTCGCGGCGGAGCAGACGGCGGCGGTGTTCGCCGGCACGTGGCTAAACGTGCTCGGGTGGGCGGTCATCCTTCTCGTGGCCGCGAGCCTGGCCGTTGTCGGCGTCATCGAGAACGTCAACATTCGAGCGGGCAAGAAGTACAAGCCGCGGCCGCGCAGCTGACCGTGCTCGAGCGGGGAACTCGCGGCCCGCGTTGGAGCGGGGTCGAGGGGATCTCCCTCTCGTGTGGGCCGGCCCGGTCAGGGTCAGCCCACCGCCATGATCAGAGCGTGAGCGTGTGCAGCACGGTCGCCGCGGTGCCGGTGGGCGTGCCGTAGGACGTGGCGTGCAGCGTCGCGGCGCGGTTAGTGATGAGGCTGAGGGCGACAGGTTCTTCCTCGGACTCGTCGGTCGCGTCGCCGGGTTCGTCTTCCCATTCGCGCAGCACACGCCCGTCGACATCGACCACACGCCACAGCCCCCCATAGGTGGGCGACGGGACCGGTCCTCTCGTACTTGAACACCAGGGCCGTCGCGGTGGGCCAGCCGTGCGCGGCCGCAGCGACGATCAGCGCGTACGCGGCCGCGGCGACCTGATCGACGTCGCCGGATGCCGTGGGCGGCGTCGACGGCGGCTTCAGCCTCGCGCAGCGCCCCGGTGTGTATCCCCACACGTCGACGTCGACGGCGGGTGTCGTGGTGGTGGTCATGGTAAGCCTTCCTTCTGCAGCTGAGGGTGATGCGGCAGGATAATGCCGCGGGTGACGCGGCCCGGCGTAAGCCGGTCCCCGTCCGGTTGATCAGGCGAGGAGCGCGCCGCGCACCGGGACGGTGGCGATGTGCTCGACGGCAACCTGTGCGCTGTCCGCGGTGTGGAGCTTGCGGAGGACCACCCACGGGCTCCCCTCCCCGTACGCCTCGCCACGGGTGAGCACCTGGAACCCGTTGTCGATGTGTTCCTGCTCGACGGCGGCGAGGCGGGCCTTTTCCGCGGCGTTGTCGCGGAGGCTCTGCGCGGTGTGCTCGAACTGGGTCAGGTCGGTGGTGGCGACCTCGACCAGGTGCGCGCGGGCGTCGGCGGCGTCCTCGAACTCCAACAGCACCGCCGCCTGATCGAGCGTCAGCGAGTGCTCGTGCAGCGCGGACGTGACGGTCGCGGACTCCGCGACGGCGAGGCCCTTCTTCACCGCGTCGGTCTTGGTGCCGGTGCGCTTGGCGATCTGCGCGGCACTGATGCCCTCGAACGCCAGCTACGCCTCGGATTGGCCGGCATACGCATTGCACATGTCGAGAGACAACGCGGAGTTCAACGCGCGATTCTCCACCTTGGCTACAAAGCACCATCCTCGACCGCGACGGACTGAGCACGCGTGAGGACCGCCGTGAAGTGACCAGGTTCGTCGGCGAAAGAGCGACAGACCTGCCTCATTGCCCCGACTGCACGTCGGCCGCGTGAGCCAGATACGCCTTCCACCCGCCGTACTCGGTGATATCGGTCCCGGCGACCGCCGCTTCCAATGCGCAGGAGAACCCCGTCACCGTGCGACCGTCGGCCAGCTCCACGGCGCCGAGCGCCATCGGGTAGGGGAGTTCAGCGAGAAGCGTGGCCAGGTGCGAGGCAGAGAGCTCGTAGAGCTCCCCGGCGATCGGTGCGCCCGCGCCGTCTCCATGCCGGACCAGCCCGGGCTTGAGCGGCACGGTGTCCAGGACGACGAGACGATACGCATCTGACGTCGTCACCTCGCCGACGTACCGCGCCCCGCGACGGGTGAGCTGCTCGTAAAGTGGTTCGCCGCGCAGGTGCGCCCCGACAACGAACAGTTCGTGGCCGCTGATGATGCCCGACGAGCTGGGCGCCCCGCAGATCCGCCCGGCGATCTCGAGTGCGACCTCGTCATGGAACGCCACCGTGACGACCATCACGCCGAACGGATGGCCCGTGGCGGTGGGTTGGCCGGGAACCGCCACCGCTGCCATGTCCAACAGGTTGCAGAAGTTGGTGAAGGTGCCCATCCGGCGGTTGATGTCCACCGGCTCGGCTTGCACCGCGGCGATGGTCGGGTGCTCTGTCGTCGTGGGGAGCAGGAGTGCGTCGAAGGACGCCATGAGGCGACGGGCGTACGACTTCGCTTCGGCGAGGGCGTCCAGGTCATCGACGTACGCGTGCGCTGACGGCTTCCGAGCGGCAAGCACGATACCGGCCACGGTGGGGTCGGCCCCGGCCGGCCGTGTCTCGAGGAACTCGCCGACGGCGGCATAGCGCTGGGCGACGATGGCCCCGTCGTACAGCAGGGTCGCGGCATTGAGCAGCGGGGATATGTCCACCGCTTCGAGCGAGAGGCCGGAATCGACGAGGCCAGCTACCGTCCTGGCGAAGGCCTCGGCGTATTCGGGTGCGAGTTGCGCGAGGTCCTCATCTCGCGGAATCGCAAGTCGAGGGGCCAGCCCGGCGGAAAGTGGGACGTCCGACGGGGCCACTCGGCTTCGAGGGTCCTCTTCCGAGCCGCCTGCCATGATCGCGACGGCCCGCGCTGCCAGCTCGAGGTCGTGACCGAAGACGGTGACCGCGTCATAGTCGACGCACGCCGGCACGACGCCCGCCGCGGGAATCAGCCCGAGCGTGGGCTTGATGCCCACCAGCCCGTTGAGTGCGGCCGGAACGCGACCCGAACCGGCGGTGTCCGTACCCAGTGCGATGTCCGCTATCCCGAGCGCCACAGCGGTCGCCGAACCGGAACTCGACCCTCCGGACACCCGCTCCGAGTCCCACGCGCAGCGGACGGCGCCATACGGACTCCGCGTGCCGACGAGTCCCGTGGCGAACTGGTCGAGGTTGGTCTTCCCCAGGATGATCGCGCCCGCCGCCGTCAGCCGTTGTACCGCCACCGCGGAACGCTCAGCCACGCGCGCATACTCCGGGCAGCCGGCGGTGGTGGGCAGGCCGGCGACGTCGATGTTGTCCTTGACGGCCACCAACACGCCTCGCAGGGGCAGTTGCTCGCCCGCCTCGTACCGCCTGTCGATCTCGAGTGCGTCGGCGAGGGCATCCTGCTGCGTTCGGAGAGTGATCCACACCTCGGGTCTGTCGACATCCGCGATGCGCTCGTATGCGCGACGGATGCGCTCTGTCAGCGGAAGGGCCGCGTCGATTGGAGTGGGCGGGGTGAAGCTCATGATGGGGAGAAGTCCTCAGCTGATCATTGGGATGGTTGGTGGGAGAGAGGTTCCGAGGCCGACCCGGTCAGCCGTTCGATCGCGGCGGGGGTGAGCGCGTTGTCCAGGTGGGCGGCGTGACCCGTGCCGTCGAGCACGCTCCACCGGGCCCCGAGGAACGCCGCGAGCGCTTGCGTCGATGCGAACCTGGAGGGGGGTGACGCCGACCCGACCGTGATCGAGATGGATTGGGGCGCAACCGACAGCGGTGCGGGCTCGAAGGCGCCGAACATCGCGAACTCCCGACGCACGGTCGCTTCGGTCGCGCGCGTGAAAGACGTGTTCCACCCGTCGCCGTAGAGCGCTTTGCCGAAGCCGCGCACCCCGTCTCGTTCGAGTCCTTCGGCCACATGGCTCAGGAGCCCGGGCGCCAACGAGCCGGCGGCCGGCTCGTGAAGCAGCGCTCCGCGGAGCCGGATTCCGCGGGCGGCGACCTCCAGCCCGAGCGTGGCGCCTCCGCTGACGCCGACGACCATCGCATCCACGCACATCGGAGCAAGGAACGCCACTTCGGTGTCCAGGTCGCCGGACTGCGGTCGGTCGGGGGCCAGCACGTCGTTTCCCGCGGCTCGCAGCGCACGAGCGGGCTCATCCCAGACGCGCGAGTCGGTGGCGGCGCCGTGGATCAGGACAAACTTCATTCGGTGCGCGCTCGAGGCCCGGCCGCCGCGGGCACTGTCGTGCCCAAAGCGGCGAGGAGGTCGTCCGAGTGGGCGGTGGCGCCGAAGACCCCTCCCTGCATGGTGACCATGCTGAGCGCGGCCTCGTGGTGTTTCCGATCGGTGGCGCCCGTGCAGTCCGAAAGGATCAGGCATTCGTATCCGCGGTCGTTCGCCTCACGCATCGTGGTGTGCACGCAGACGTCGGTGGTGATACCCGTGAGGATCAGATGAGTAATCCCCCGCGTCCGCAGCAACAGGTCGAGGTCCGTGGCGTAGAACGCGCCTTTGCCCGGCTTGTCAATGATCGGCTCACCCTCGCGAGGCGCCACTTCCGGAACGATCTCCCATCCCGGCTCACCTCGCACCAGGATTCGTCCGCATGGTCCGACGCTGCCGATCTCCGCCCCGGCGCTGGCGGATCGCCAGCGCTTGTTAGGCGGGAGGTCGGCGAGGTCGGGTCGGTGGCCCTCCCTGGTGTGGATGACGGTCATGCCGGTGTCTCTTGCCGCAGCCAGCACGCGCGCGGTCGGCTCCAGCCCTGAGCGCGTGAGGCTGAGGTCGTAACCCATGCTGTCGACGTAGCCGCCAGGGCCGCAAAAGTCGATCTGCCAGTCGATAAGGATTAGAGCAGTGTGGGCGGGGTCGATGCTGCCGTCGTAGGGCCACGCGTAGGGGTTCGCGTTCACGGTCGAGTAGATCATCGGGATGCTTCTCCTGTGGCGTTTGCTGTAGCGGGGACGTCGTAGATGACGGTCACGCTGCCGCCTCCGGAGGGGCCTTGATGTTCGGCGCCGCCGGAGACGTACACGGCACCGTTTCCATGGAGGGCCGCGATGAGGCCGCCCACGGCCGCGCGGGCATGCCGCGTGGCGTTGACGTCGGAGTCGGTGAGCATCGTGTGCCGGTACCCCCGGATCGCGCCCGACGGGTCGGCTTCGGCCTTCGCGAAGATCTGCCGGACGGTGCCGCCCTCGGCGGCGATCCGATCGAAGACCTCGGTGAGGGCTTGAATGTCGAGCGCGTCACGCATCGCCGTGTGCGCTGCCCGCAGCGGGTTAGCGGCGGCGTCGCTTTCGGCTACGACGAGGATGTGACAATCGTCGAGTTCTGCCCCTGAGCTCGCCGACGCGCGAGCGGACCACACGTCGTCGCGTCCCTCCAGTGCGAGGAGGGCGCGGTCCCGGTCGCATTCCTTCAGCGCCATGGCTATCCCCAGTGCACTCGCCGCCCGGGAACGGCTCATGGACTCATATGTGTCGGTGGTGACCGGTCGCAGGCCCCGACGGTGCACCCCCGCAATCGCATCGGAGGACAGCAACGGACACTTAATCAACACCAGATGCACGTCGTCCGGTCCCACGCCCAGCTCGGTGAGCAGGGCTACCACGGTCTCATGGACCGCGTCCACCTGCGCCGGCCGCCCGATCTCCTCAGGGCCGATGACGCGCGTACGCCCGACCGCAGTGACCAGACCGCGCGGGTGCCCGCTGTACTGACGCTCGTCGCGGACGAAAATATTCACATGCGGGCTAATGACGCCCTCGGCGCCGCCTGAGAAGACCGTGATGGCGGAGTCTTCGAGCAGCGGATGCCAGACGGCGGCGGAGAGAGTGCGACTGAAGTCGTTGACGCAGCCGTTCCCCTCGGTCTTGCCAATCACGGCGAGGATGTCGGACGCGGAGTGCCCGTCCAAGGCCTTCAGTGCTGCGACATCGTCAGGGCCTGCGGTGGGCACGGTATAAAGTGCGGTGCTGCTCACGCGGGAATCTTCGCTTTCTTCTGGGGGCGGCGAACATGGTTGAACACCAGGTTCAAGGTGAACGCAACGATGACGGTGCTGCTGATCGCGCCGCCGAAGATGATTCGGACCTCCGCAGGGAAATCCGCGTAGACCTGGGGCGCCACGACAGGGATCATGCCGATCCCGAGCGCGATCGAAGTGATGAGGAAGTTGCTGAGGTCGCCGAAGTCCACCTTCGCGAGGGTGCTGATGCCGACGCCCGCGACGGTCGCGAACATCACCAGGCTCACCGCCCCGATGACAACGCCGGGCAGACTCGCCACGAGTTCACCCATCTTCGGCACCAGGCCGAGAGCGATCAGGATCCCTCCCGCGATGGCCACGACATTGCGGGAGGTGATGCCGGTCATCCGCACGAGGCCGACGTTCTGAGCGAAGACGGTGTCCGGAAAGGAGGTAAACAACCCGGCGAGGACGGCGGACACGCCGTCGGCCGCGAGTCCGCGGGAGAGCTGACCCTGGGTCGGGGGCTTCCCGATGGTCTCCCCGATGGAGAGGAGATAGGCCGTGGTCTCGGTGAAGATCACCAGCATGACGATGCACATCGAGATGATTCCCGCGATCGGGAAGGTGGGCGCGCCGAACAGGAACGGCTGGGGGAGTCCGAACCACGCCGCGTCCCCGACGGCGGAGAAGTCCGTGAGCTGCAACGCCATGGCGGCAAGGGTGCCCGCGACGAGCGCGATGAGCACCGCGGCCTGCGACAAGAACCCGCGTCCGTAGCGCATCAGGGCGAGGATAACCAGGATGATGCCGCCGGCCAGGGCGAGCTGCTGCCCGTCGGCAGGGCCGTCGTCGAAGATCATCGAGACGGCCTTGCCGATAAGTGAGAGGCCAATCATGGTGACGGCCGCTCCTCGGACAACGGGCGGGAAGAAGCGCAGCAGCCGTGAGAACGGGACAGCGACGAGCACCCCGAAGACGCCCGCTGCGATCATGGCTCCGTACACCGCGGAGAGCCCGTACTGCTCCCCAATCAGGATCATGGGAGTGACGGCGGTGAAGGACGCACCCGCGACGACGGGCAGACGCGCCCCGAGAATCTTCTTGATCCCGAGCGCCTGGATGATCGTGATGACCCCGGCGACGAGCAGGTCGGCGTTGACCAGGATGCCGATTGTTCTCTGATCCAGTCCCATCGCTGCTCCGAAGACCAGGGGAACCGCGACGCAGCCGGTGTACATCACGATCACGTGCTGCAGACCGAACAGCATCGCTCTCCACCAGGGCAGGCGGGTTCGGGGCGGGGGGACGTCGGTCGTGGGCACGTTCGTAGACATGGCTCGTCTCCAGGTGGGATGTGGGAGGCCCCCGTCCGGGAGGCACGCGACGTGACGTCGCGGTCATTTTGTATACGACCTGCGTGACAGCGACGTTTCGTGCACGTATCAACCGTGTTAGCCTCGCTCTTTCATGTTGAGGTTGGCGACGCGGGGCCTCGGAAACGCGAAAGTGCCTCTGCTGTAGGGGAAACTCTGGATTGCGAAGTCTGGAGCTCGCCGACAGAAGAGGCACTTGCGAAGTGAAGCGTAACAAGGGCACTGCCCGGGCCAAGGTAACCCCGGACGGGCAGGGTGTGGTCTCCCATGCCGGGGTCGGCCTGTTGCGGGAGATGGCGGAGAACACCGGCCTTTGTGATGCGATCAGCGGTGGGCTGCTGGACACCTACAAGGGGTTACCGATCCATCCGCCGGGACGGGTCTTCACCGACCTGGCGGTTGCTGTTGCCGATGGTGCCGATGCGATCAGCGGCATCGCGGTGCTCGGTGACCGGGAGGAGTTGTTCGGGCCGGTGGCTTCGATGTCGACCACCTGGCGGGTGCTGGACCGCATCGACGGGGCCCACCTGCCCCGGGTCCGCCAAGGGCGGGCGGCAGCCCGAGCCCGTGCCTGGGCGGCTGGCGCCGGACCGGACCTGGATGCGGAGTTGTGTATCGACTTCGATGCCACGATCACGATCGCGCACAGCGAGAAGGAGAACGCGGCCAAGACGTGGAAGAAGACCTTCGGGTTCCACCCGCTGTTGGCGTTCTTGGACCGCCCCGAGGTCGCCGGCGGCGAAGCCCTGGCCGGGCTGCTGCGCACGGGCAACGCCGGATCGAACACCGCCGCTGACCATGTGGCCGTTCTCGCCCAGGCGCTGGCCTCGTTGCCCGCAGCAGCCCGACCGGCGCCAGATCAAGCTGGTGATGCTGGTGGTCCGCGGGTGTTGGCGCGGTCGGATTCGGCCGGCGCGACCCACGACTTCGCAGGCGCCTGCCGCCGCCAGGGGCTGGGGTTCTCCTTCGGCTACGGCCTCGATGGGCGGATCAGCCAGGTCATCGAGGACCTGACCGACCGGTGGGAACCGGCGCTGGAGGCAGACGGCAGCCCACGAGAAGGCGCCTGGGTGGCCGAGGTCACCGACCTGATCAACTTGAGCCCATGGCCGGCCGGGACGCGGCTGATCTTGCGCAAGGAACGCCCCCACCCTGGCGCCCAGTTGCGGATCACCGACGCCGACGGGCACCGCGTCACCGGCTTCATCACCGACACCCACGATGAGCGCGGGATCGCCGAGCTGGAGGCACGGCATCGTCAACACGCCCGCGTCGAAGACCGGATCCGCCAGGCCAAGGCCACCGGGCTGCGCAACTTTCCCTGCAAGGCCTGGAACGAGAACCAGGCCTGGCTCGAGGTCGTCTTGACCGCCACCGACCTGGTCTGCTGGACCAAACTGATCGGGTTCGCCGACGAACCCGAGCTCGCCGGCAGCGAGATCGAGACCTTCCGCTACCGGGTGCTGCACGTGGCCGCCCGCCTGACCCGAGCCGCCCGACGACTGCATCTACGCATCGACTCGACCTGGCGGTGGGCCACCCAGATCGCCGAAGGCTTCCGTCGAATACGAGCCGCATTCACCTGACCACCGCGGCCCCGCGCCCGCACGACCAAGGACCTCGGAGAACCGCCGCCGGAGCGCCAACCGGGACGCCGCCACGCCCAGCACGCGCTCATCGCTTCAACCCAGGACGTCGAACCCCAACAGCGGTCTGACCCGCTGCCCCATGAAAGAGCGAGGTTAGAGCCGAGAGAAACCACCTTCGGCGCGCTCGATCGTATACAACTAGCCTGCGTGAAGTTCTCGAATGAGGAGTTCGTCCTTCGCAATGTGTTCGCTCATGAGGTAGCCGGCCTGCACGGGGGAGCCGTTAAGGATCGCGTGCGCGATGGCGGCGTGGTCGTCCCATTCGGCGTCCGCACGCGCCTCGAGGTGGCGATCGAACACCCACGACACCCGGCGCAGGGCGCGATCCAGCATCTCCGCCAGTTGGCGGTTCCCGGATGCTGTCGCGACGAGCTCGTGAAATTCGAAGACCAGCGGTGGAACGGCATTCATAGCATCCGTGCTGCGGGCCTGCCGGGCGCGATCGACGATCGCGGAGAGCGCGTCGGCGACGTCGCCCCCATGACGCTGCGCCGCAAGCTGGGCGCTTAGCACTTCGAGCCCGCGTCGAACCTGCATCAGTTCCAGTGCGTCTGCGCGGGAGGCGCCGGAGACAGTGGCGCCTCGGTAGCGAACCAGCTCAACGAAGCCCTCGC